>DDSL01000076.1 GCA_002343825.1 Chthonomonas sp. UBA2391 | reverse complement strand
TCCTGAGCCCACCCCCGAACCTGCCCCCGACCCCATTGCCGAGGTCGAACCAGCGGTGGAGGAGGAAGTCCCCGAGATCAGCAACGAGCCGATGGAGGCTGCCGGTACCGGAGTCGAACTTGGACAAGACCTGCTCGATGAGATCCTCAGCCAAGTCGGCACCTATGAAGAGAACCTTGCCGATGCCGTAAATCCGGTGGAAGCAGAACCGATTCTGGCCATCGAAGAACCTGTAGCGGAGATTCCGATTATTGCCGAACCAGAAGCGGCGGCACTGGACGTGCCCGAGAGCCCTGGTCCGGTCGAGCTTCCGGCGGATCCCTTGGCTGATCTCAAAGCTGACGAGAAGATCCTCTCTCCCGAAGAGATCGAGGCGATGCTCAACGAGGATGGAGCCCCGGCTGCGGTTGTGGCTGAGCCCGAACCCGAATCGGGAAGCCCAAGCCCGAGTCCGAGCCCGAGTCCCAGCCCCGCGCCGGCCGGAGCCGAACCCAAGGCCGAGGACGAGGAAGCTCCGAAGGAAAAGACCAAGACGATCACCCTGACCTTGCCCGCCGCATTGGTCCCTCCGGTCGTCGAGAAGAATTTTAAGGTGATCTTGATGAGCCTGGCCCTAGGAATGGTCTTGCTCACGATGACAGCGCTGATGCGTCCGCCTCGAATCGCCGAAGGACGTGTCTTGGCCAAGGGCGAGACCCTCGCCGACGCGGATCTTGCGGGCGAAGACGAGCAGGCGGAAGCCGTCGAGGAAGAGACCAAAACCCCCAAGAACGATGGCTTCAAGATCGAAGAACCCGAAGGCAAGACCGAGAAGCTCGTGATCGAGCCCGAAGCCCCTCTGGGCTCGGATGAACCCGCCGCCGCCGGGACCACCACCCCGATGATGGACGAACAAGAGTTTGAGGTCGCCAAGCCGGACGGGACGATCAAGAAGAAGTCGCTCAAGTCGGCTTCTGCCGCAGCCCCGCCCAAGAAGGCCGCGGCTCCCAAAAAGCGGGCCGCACGACCCAAGTCCAAGCCCTCGACGCGAAAGGCCAACACTCCCTCGGGCAACCGAGTGGCCGTGAACGACGAAGATGGACACGTGAAAGTAAAGGTTTACGACTGAGAACAAGAATCCAATTTGGCGGAATCCAGGTGAATCGAAGTCCCCTAGTGTCTTCGTCCTGAACTACAAGCCACTTTATGACCCCAAGGAAACCCATGATGATGAAAAAGCTCTGGTGGATCGGCGCCCTGATGGCGATTGCGTGCAGCGCGATCGCCCAAGACACCACGGACACCCCAACCGGGACCGGAGGAACGACCAAGACTACAGAAACCACAACCGGAACTCGTAGCAAGGAAGTCCAAACCGATGCAACCGGGATGGTGACGATCACCTCTAAGGGCCGAGACGTCCGCGACGTGATCACCGATCTCTTTTCGCAAAGCAAGAAGAACTTCGTGATCGAAAATGTCCCCCGCACCGATCTCTTTCTCTCGCTCAACAACATCGACTTCGACGAGACGTTCGCGATCATCTGCCGGTTGGCCAAGCTCGACTTCGAGATTCAAAACGGGATCTACTACATCACCCGACTTGATCCGAACAAGCCCAAGACCCAACTGACCAACCGAACGACTCCGACCAACCCGATGGCCGGGGACACGACCCCGACGACCACGAACCCTAAGTTCCAAGGGCGTCTGCCCCAGTCGGTGCTCGACAAGAAGATCACCACCCGGTTCAACAAGACCGACTTCCGCGAAGTGATCAAGGCGATCGCTCGCCAGGCTGACTTGTGGATTGAGGTCGATCCGACCATCCAAGCCCGACGCATCGACGCCTACCTGATCGATACAACTCTCAAGCAGGCCTTGGACATGCTGACCAGCGCCTTGGGCCTGGAATACAAGTTCACCGAGAACATGTCGATCATGATCACCAAGACGGAGCCCCGCGGAGTTCGGCTGAGCGACTAATCTCGCCCGGAACAAAAGTGGCTAACGCCCTCTCTTGCTGATCGTCAGCGGAGAGGGCGCTTTGTTTTACGGCTCCGCACCCAGAGGCCGACCAAAACGCAGAACCCAAAAGCGACGAAGAGCCCAACCAGGACCCGCGGTCCATTGAGGCGGTGCATCTGCCAAGCACCGCTGAGGCTGAGAAGGGCAACGGCCAAAGCAAGCGCCGTGATCAATCGGTCCCAAAGTTCGCGGAGCTTCTGGACCATGGCGCTCATGTGTGGGAGTTTCTGGGAGCGACTTTGGAGCGGGCGACGAGAGTCGAACTCGCGACCTTGACCTTGGGAAGGTCCTGCTCTACCACTGAGCTACACCCGCTCGCTCCTTCAATCCTACCCCCGAACTCCTAATTCTCAATCAGATATTCGGCGATGAGTGAGGCCGTTGCGTTGAGCCCCTCGATGTGGGTTCGCTCATAGCAGTGGCTGTTGTCCACGCCGGGGCCGATGAGGGCGACCTCGGCTTGGCCACCACTTCGCCAGTAGGCGCTACCATCGCTTCCATAGTAAGGATAGGTGTCCGGCTTCAGATCGATGCCCTCTCGCTCGGCGAGGTTGCGAAGAAACTCGGTGAGGCGTCGAGAGTAGGGACCGCTGCTGTCCTTGATGCAGATCGAGCAGTGCATCTCGTCCCCGTTTTGTCCGGTTCCGATGCAGGCCATATCGACCACGACGTACTCTTGCAGATCGTCGGGCAGACCGTCCATTCCGCCATGGCCGACCTCTTCGAAGTTGCTGAACAGCACGTGAGTCCGCTGGGCCGGGTGGACACCGGCATCGGTGAGGGCCTTGAGCGCGGCCAAGATGCACGCGACGCAGGCCTTATCATCCAAGAACCGCGACTTGATGAACCCGGAATCAGCGACCTCAAGCCGAGGGTCGAAATAGACGAAGTTTCCGACCTCGATCCCGAGCAGGCGTGTTTCATCAGCGCTATTGGTCCGGTCGTCGATGCGGACCTCGAGGGTTTCTGGCTTTCGAGGAGTCGTCGCCGATTCTCGGTTGACGTGAACGGCCCCATTGTGCAGGACGAGCGAGCCCCGGATCTGCCGACCGTGTCGAGTCTGGATCCAGACGTTTTCGCTCTCCACGCTGTTCCATTCCAGGCCATTGAGAGCCGTCAGGCGCAGGCGACCGTTGCCCTTAATCTCGGCCACGACGGCGCCCAAGGTATCCACGTGGGCACTCAGCGCTCGGGGCTTAGTTTGCTCCAGCCCATCGAACTTAGCGACAAGTGCTCCCTTGGTCGTCCGGACAGAGGTGAGACCCATTGACTCGAGCTCTTGCTCGACAAAGCTGATTGCCCACTCCGTATCCCCCGTCGGGCTCGGTGTTTCGATCAGATCCCTCAACACTTGTCGCAGATAGTCGAGATCAATGGAGAGTCGTGCCATCGTGCTGGGAGCGTACCAGAGCCCTTAGGGTTTGTTTCCGTGCTCGGCGACGATGACGGAGCTAATGCCGCCGCGAGTGTTGAACCGAGCCGTGACCCGCATCCAGACGGGCGAACAGGAGGCCGCCAGTTCCTCCAGAAGCTGGTTGGTGACAGCCTCGTAAAAGATGCCCTTGTCCCGAAAGCTGTTGTAATAGAACTTGAGCGACTTCAGCTCGATGCAGGCTTCGGAAGGGATGTAGTCCAGTTCGATGGTGGCAAAGTCGGGTTGGCCGGTCTTGGGGCAGACGCTGGTGAACTCGGGGAAGAGGTGTGAGATCACGTAAGCGCGGCCGGGAGCCGGGTTCGGAAAAGTCTCGAGAAGTGAGTTCATTTAGGTTCCAAAGGTACCCGGCGAGCTTTCGTACAGGTACAACCAGAGATATGGTGGTCGCCACTTTTCCCGGTCAGGGTTCCCAGCGCCCCGGAATGGGGCTCGAACTCCACGACCGATTTGCCGCCGCGCGGAACGTCTTCGAGGCCGTAGAGGTGGCTACAGATCGTCCCATCCGCCGGATTTGCTTCGAATTCAGCGAAGAAGAACTTCGCGAAACCCAAAACGCCCAGCTCGCCCTCTTCACCTGTGGGTTGGCAGCGTATCGCGCGCTGCAGGCGGAGGTTCCCGACCTCGCTCCCATTGCTTTCGCCGGACACAGCGTGGGTGAATATGCCGCGGTTTGCGCATCGGGCGCGCTGAGCCTTGAGCAATCCGCCCGGCTGGTTGATCGGCGTGGCCAGATCATGGCCGCCTCGGGTCGCGAACGGCCGGGAACCATGGCCGCGATTCTCGGAATGACGGTGGCCGACCTCGATCAAGTCTGCGTAGATTCCAGTCGCCCTGGCTCGGTGGTGGTCGTTGCCAACGATAACTGTCCCGGTCAGCTCGTCATCAGCGGGGACACCGATGCCGTCCAGCGAGCCTGCGTGATGGCGACCGAGCGCGGGGCCAAGCGAGCCTTGCCGCTCAACGTCAGCGGTGCGTTCCATAGCCCGCTCATGGATACCCCGGCCGAAGAGATGACGAGAGCCCTGGCCGAAGCGACTTTTGGACCGATGTCCGCTCCCGTCATCAGCAACTCACGGGCGAGCCGGGCGGAGGATGCCGAGTCCGTGGCCGCGGGTCTCAAGGAGCAACTTCGTTCCGCCGTGAGGTGGACCGAGTCGGTAGGGGTTATGCTCGGGACGGGCGGGACGACCTTCTTGGAATTCGGCAGTGGAGAGGTCTTGACTGGACTCCTCCGCCGCATCGACAAATCAGCCGCTGGCCTTCCCGTCGTCGACGCTGCGACACTCGAATCGGCGGTCGCCGCTCTGCAGGGGGTACCGGCATGAGCACCCTCGCCGGACGAACGGCCCTGGTGACGGGGGCGAGTCGTGGCATCGGAAAGGAGATCGCTCTTGAGCTCGCGCGTCAAGGAGCGACCGTCCGGTGTGTCGCGACCAGCGCCAAGAATTGCGAAGCCACCGTCGCCGAGATCACTGCTCTCGGGGGCGCGGCTACCGGTCACGGCGCCAATGTGGGCGACTCGGCAGCCGTTGAAGAACTCATCAAAGAGGTCGGGGCGGTGGACATCTTGGTGAACAATGCCGGGATCACCCGGGACACCTTGTTGATGAGGATGTCAGAGGAGGACTGGAGTGCGGTCTTGCAGATCAACCTCACGAGTGCTTTTCTGCTCGCCAAGGGCCTCAGCCGACCCATGATGAAGGCCCGGTTCGGACGGATCATCAACGTCTCCAGCGTGATCGGCGTCCACGGCGCGGCCGGCCAAGCCAACTATGCCGCGAGCAAGGCCGGGCTAATTGGGCTGACCAAGTCGCTGGCCAAGGAACTTGGAAGTCGAGGGATCACCTGCAATGCCGTGGCTCCTGGTTTCATCAGCACCGATATGACCCACGAGCTGAGTGAGGAGATGCGGACCGGGATCTTGGAACGCACGCCGCTCGGACGGCTCGGGGAACCGGGAGATATTGCTGGCGTCATCGCCTTCCTGGCGAGCGATGCGGCCGGCTTCGTCACCGGTCAGGTCATCGAAGTGGACGGTGGATTGTTTGTCTAGATTGTTGATTCGACGACCGCGATAACGGCATCTTTACGGAGCAGTGCCCTCTTATTTCAATTTATTGCCAAGATTTGCGCAATATTAGAGTTAAGTTTAATGGCGGGGAATACTTGCATTGGAAACAATTTAGGGTAAGTTACAAGCCCAATCCTGAGTTTGGCCCAACAACTGCTAGATGATGGAATACCGAAAAGATAAAGTTCTTTTTGGGGCAAGAAAATTCCGGACCCCACGAGGTTGATTCCGGAGTATATAAAAGAGGAGTTACCTTGGGTTAACTCATCAAAAATAGGAGGAAAAATGTCATTACTCTCGACCTACCGCAAGTACGCTCCATTCACCGCAGATCGTCTTATTGACGCTGCAAACGCTATTCTGACCTCTGGTGGAGCACCAACTCTTACCAAGCGAACGCTCCGGTTTTACACCGCTCAAAGTGTGGTCCCCCGTCCACTCGGATCGCCAAAGTTCGCTCGCTATGGATACGAGCATCTCCTGAGCCTTCTCAGTGCAAGAGCTTTGCAAGATCAGGGCATGAAGCTCCACCAAATTATCAGCGAAGTGGAAGAAGCACAGCGTGGGCACTATGCTCGCCTCGAGGGTCTGGTGGACAACTGGCTCTCTTCGAGCTTTGCCGGAGGCGCCGTCCGCGAAGTGCCGGTGGCCTATGATGAAGCCAACGCCGCCGAAGCAAAAGTTGGGGTGCTGAACCGTTCCATCAGTCTCACTCCCAACGCAACCTTACACGTAGTTGCCGGTACAAGCTTGAAGCAAGAGCTGGAGAGAGTCAGCGAGGCTCTCAATAGCGTCCTGAAGCAGCTCTGATCGCAAGAGCGCTCGTGTGCATCCCAATCGCCTCCAATTGGGATGCACGGAGGCAATGAAGGGAAGATGGGGCGGATGAGGGGACTTGAACCCCCGACTTCCTGAGTCACAGTCAGGCGCTCTAACCACTGAGCTACACCCGCCGCCCGGGATGCGGATTATACTCTAAGGAGATGGCCTGGGTCGCGGTTGGAATCGGCGCCAACATGGGCGATTTGCAGGCGAGTTTTCACCTCGCCCGGCGTGAACTTTCCACCCTCCTCGGTGAACCGAGGTTCAGCCAGGTCTATCGAACCGCACCCCTTTACGACCTCGATCAACCCGACTTCTGGAATGCGGTCGCATTGGGTCAGACCGAGCTTTCTCCACGCGATCTGCTCCTCCGGCTCAAGCAGATTGAACAGCAAGCCCAAAGACTCCATCGCCGGGTGAATGGTCCCCGCGAACTCGACCTCGACCTCCTAGCCTATGGGAGTTTGGCTCTCCGGCAGGATGTTCGACAAGACTATCAACTTCGGCTCCCTCATCCCCGTCTTCATGAAAGAAGGTTTGTCCTTGAGCCTTGGTTAGAACTCGATCCCACGGCCTCGATCCCGGTCGTCGGTGAGCTCGCTCCCCATCTTGAGGCATGTCTGGACCAAAGATTGGAGCGCCATCCCGATGCAACTCTTTGAATATCACGGCCAGAGTTCCGATGGCAGGCCCGTTCAGGGGCAACTTCGCGCTGGAACTGCGCAAGAGGCCGAACACATGTTGCGGGTGCGAGGGATCCGAGTAACCCAGCTCGGGAGCCCCGGAGCCACGCCAAACCCAGCTGGACAAAGCCCGGCGCCGACCGCGGCCCGGCCCCAACCCGCTGCGAAGACCGTCGTGAACAGCGGGACGAGCGGCACCGTTCGTTACGAGTACGTCGGATATCGATCCTTTGGCCGGGTTGAGAAAGGAACGGCTCTGGCCAATCGCCCCGAAGAAGTGATCGCTGACCTCGTCATGAAGGGAGTCCGGATCCAGTCCTTGCGCGATGTCCGGAGCCAGGTTGAGTTCATTGATTCCAAAGCCACCGCCTCTCAGCATCACCTCTCGTTCTTTTTTGCTCAAGCGAGCCAAATGCTGCGCGCCGGAATCTCGCCGGGAGAAACCTTCACCAGCCTCGCCCGCCAAACGCGTCAGCCCGATCTGGCCCGGGCGGCCGAGTTCATCGGCCAACAAGCCATCGAGGGACGACGGATTTCGGACAGCATGGAGCGCTATCCCAACCTCTTCCCGACCCACTTCAGCGGCATCGTCCGAGTCGGCGAGATGAGTGGTGGCCTTCCCATCGCGCTCGAAAAAGCTGCGTTTGTCGCTCAAGCGGCCCACACCATCGGGAGGATGTTCTGGTGGGTGATTGTGCTGATCGTCAATGCCGCGCTGCTGATCCCGATCGCGATGGGCTGGTCGCGGGGCATGGTGGAGGCGTGGAACTCGTTCAGCACCGGGGCGGATGGCGGGCGCCCACCACTGAGCATCGTCCTCGGGAGCTTGATCCAGAACTTTTTGACTGTTGCGCTACCGATATCGATTTTGGTGCTCTTCCTCGGTTGGTTAGGTTCAAAGGTCTTTCTGGGTCCAAGGTTTCGGATGGCTCGCCACCGGGCCGCGGCTTTCTATCCTTTTCTCAAAAAGCGGAGCCAGCACGAGTCCAACGCGATCCTGACCTGGGCTTTGGGGGAAGTGCAAAAGGCCGGAGCCGCACCCCAGACGGCCTGGATGCTCGCGGCCAATGCGGTCCCCAATTTGGTCCATCGAAACAAGTTGGTGGAGGTCCTCGACCGGTCCAGCGAGACCTCGGTCCTGAGTTCAATGGCGAACGAATCGCAAATGTTGAACTGGGAATACACATCGGCCATCGCGACCGGCGAAAAGGTGGGCAACGTTGAATCCATGCTCGAACAGGTCTCTCAGCAAGAGACTCATGAGTTTCATCGCGCAGAGGGGATCACGCGATTCGCAGCGGGTCGCCTCGGGTGTGCCTGGCTCCTCATCACCGGCTTGGTCGTCTTGGTGATCGTCTACAACCTTTGGTTCCGAACGCTGCCGGATGCGATTCTCAAGGACTTCGAAGTTCCGTAGCCAAAGTTGCCAGTATTAAGAGTGTAGGGATCCGATGCCAATTTTTGCCTACCGAGGAACCGACCCCATAGGAAGAGAGACCAAGGGCACCGTCAGCGGGGCTAACTTGGAAGCTGTTTTGCAGGATTTGACCCGGCGGGGCTACACCATCGAGGCCCTCGCTCCCGAGGGGCAAGAGATTCCCGTCTATGCCGCGGACTACCGGGCGAATCCCGAGCAGGGAACCCATGAGCACCCGGTCCATCAGGCGAGTCCCCATTTGGATATGCGTCGCCCGGCGGTGATGACTGAGGTGATCGGGCCGATCTTCGGCAAAGTCCCGCTGGCGACGATGAGTCAGTTCTATCGACAGTTTGCGACGATGCTCAATGCCGGGGTCGGACCCCACGATGCTCTGGAGAACTTTGCTCGTCACGCTCGAGATATCCGACTCAAGAAGGTGTTGGCCGAACTCCAAGAGCAGGTCCTTCACGGTCGGCCCATCAGCTACGGTATGCAGCGCTATCCCGAGGTCTTTGGGATTCTAGAAATCAGCATGGTCCGCGCCGGAGAAGCGGGCGGGTTTGTAGACTCCTCTCTCAGCAACATCGCGGACTACCTTGACCGTGAGATCGCTCTCCGGAATCTGAAGCGTCGAGTGACCTTCTATCCCAAGCTGACTCTTGTCATGTCGGTTCTCATCTTCGGGGCTGCGAACATGATCATCGGAGCGCTGGCTCCCGGGAGCCCTATCCGGCTCAACAATCCGCTCAGTGATCCCAAGACCTGGATTTGGCTCGGGCCCTTGGTCGTCGGAATCTTCCTCTTTCTGCGCGTTGGTCTCCACAATCCGCGGGTTAAGTACTTTTGGGATGGCGTGGTTCGGATGGTGCCGTTCATCGGAAAAACCAACGTCATGTTTAGCATGGCCAGGTTTGGAAGGTCCTTCGGGGCACTGTATCGCAGTGGGGTCCCGGTGAGCCAAGCGGTGCAACTCGCAGCCGACGCTTGTGGCAACGAATACATCCGGTCTCGGATGAGCAATGCGGCCGACAAGCTGAGCTCGGGCGCCCCCATCACCCAGACGATGGCCGAAACTGGCGTTGTGACCCCCACCGTTTTGGAGATGCTCTCGACCGGAGAGCGCACGGGAATGATCNNAATGATCGACCCGATGCTGAACAAGATGGCCGACTACTACGAAGGCGAGGGCGAGGTTCGGGCGACCCAAATGGGATATGTCCTCGGGGTCGTGATGCTGTTGCTGGTGGGAATTTATGTGGGCTACCTGCTGTTGACCGGATACAGCGGCATCGCAAATTCGCGGATGTCGGGCATTGAGCCTTAACTTGCCCCCAGATGAAGCCAACTTACTACCATATCCTTGGAATCCGCGAGGACGCCGCAGATCGTGACATCCGAAACGCTTACAGAAAGCTCGTCCTGGAGTATCACCCCGACCGCAACAAGGATCCCAAGGCCTCCGAAAGGTTCATCGAGATCCGTGAGGCCTATGAGATGCTGATCGAGCCCGAGAAGCGCAAGGGCTACGACCAGGTCCTGCGAATGATGAGGGCTAAGGCGATGCAGGAGGCGGTCAAATCGGCCCCCAAGACCAAGCCGCCCGAGCCTCGGCCAGCCCCCGCAAAAACCAAGCCGACCCCCAAGCCGGTGGTCGACCCACAGGACCTGATGCGGATGACTCAGCTCCTTCAGAAGGGCAAGATCGCCGATGCCGAGGCGGTCGCTCGCAAGGTCATCAGCATCGACTCGAAACAACCCACCCCCTACGCCGTTCTGGGAGATGTCCACCGCTTTCGGGGCGAGCTCAAAAAAGCGGCCGAAATGTATGCCTACGCGGCCCAGTTTTCCCCTGGGAACTCGATTTACCAACGCAAACACGAAGAGGTCCTCGCCGCCATGCGCACCGACTCAATGGTGACCACGGTGCGGACGGGGACTCCGGACACGGTCGGGATCGGCTTCGTTGTTGGGATGATCGTGATCGTCGTGGCCGCGGCCTACCTGGCTCTCTCCCAAGAACGGCCCCTGTTCCCAGGGTTTGCTCCGCTGAGCACTTGGACTTTGGGACTCTTCATGTCCTTGCTGGTCAGTGGGGTCGGGATGGGAGCCGGACTCGCGCTCTCGGGTCAGCTAGACGGATTTTTGGTCGTACATGGAAGCGCGGTCAGCAAGATCTCCCCGGCCTCGCTGCTGGGGTTGATGAGCGCAATCTGCTACTGGGCGGCGGCCGGGCTCTACTTTGTGGTGGGAGTCGTCCAGGGAACGTTCAACTTGAGCTTGAGTCGAGCTCTTGCGGCGGCAGGAGGCATCACCGTCTTCTTGACCCTGGCCAGTTGGGTCAATGGCCGGATTGAGCCGTTCCAGGTCTTTTTAGTCGGTGGAAATGTGGTGTACATGGGGATCCTCGCCGGTTGGATGGTCGGCGAGGCCTTCCGGGAGTAAACTCCCACCCGTTCATGGCCAAACGAACCTATATCACCACGCCCATTTATTACGTCAACAGCGTCCCCCACGTGGGGCATGCGTTGACGATGCTGGCTTGCGATGTGACGAAGCGTTTCGCCCGTCAGCGCGGTGAAGAGGTCGTTTTTCTCACCGGGACCGACGAGAATGGCCTCAAAGTTTTGGAGGCGGCTCAGGCGGCGGGAGAGGATCCTCAGGCCTTTGTCGATCGAATCAGCCAGACGTTTCGCCATGCTGCCGATTTGCTCCACATCGAGTACGACGTATTCTTCCGAACCACCAGCGACGAGCACCGAAAGTGCGTCCAGGCGCTCTTCGCCCGCTTGATGGAAAAAGGGGCGATCTATCTGGACAAGTACGAAGGCTGGTACGACGTGGCTGCCGAGACCTTCGTCCGCGAGAGCGATCTAGTCGATGGCAGGAGTCCCGACGGCAACGAAGTCCGATGGGTTAGCGAGGAGAATTACTTCTTCCGCCTAAGTGCCTACGGGGATCAACTCCTAGCCTACGCGGAAGCCAATCCGTCTTTTTGGCTTCCTGATGGGCGAAAAGCCGAGGTGGTCAGCTTTATCAAGCAAGGTCTGCGCGACCTCTGCGTGACGCGGAGCAACCCGGGGTGGGGAATTCCGGTGCCGGGTGACGAGAGCAAGGTCGTCTATGTCTGGTTCGATGCGCTGATCAATTACCTGGCCGCGACCGGGTGGCCCGATGCGGGCTGGGAAGACCTCTGGCCGGCCGACGTGCACTGGATGGCCAAGGAGATCTTCACCCGATTCCACGCAACGCTTTGGCCCGCGATGCTGATGGCGGCCGAACTCCCACTGCCCAAAACGGTGATCGCCCACGGGTGGTTCACGTTCAACGATTCGAAGATGAGTAAGTCCAAGGGCAACGTTTTGGCGCCCGAGGAGTTGATTGCCCACTTTGAAGAGGCCGGTTGTGAGCGAGAATTGGCCATTGATGTCGTTCGCTTTGCGCTTGCTCGGGCCCTCCCCTACGAAGGCGACACCAATTTCACCCTGCCCGAAGTTGAGCGAATCTATAACGCCGACCTTGCCAACGACCTAGGCAACGCTCTCAATCGTACGTTGACGATGGCGCACAAATTTGTGGACGGAGCTATCCCGGAGGCAGAAGTCGAGCCCGAAGTGGCCCAACGCATTGCGGAGATCAAGGCTGAGGTCGAGCAGGCCTTCGCCACGTTTAGGATCCACCAAGCTCTGGATGCAGCCCTGCAGGCGGCTCGGGAGCTGAATCGGTACGTCGACGCCAAAAAGCCGTGGGACCTGGCCAAGAATACCGACCCGGCCCTGGGATCAGTGGTGCGAGGAATGCTGGCCTATGTTCGCGCGGCCGAGGGTCTGGTGCGAGCTTTTGTCCCCGCGACGGCGGATCGGATGGCTGCCCAGCTCAATCTGCCACCAACGCTGGCTTGGGCAGAAATCGGCACTGCTGCTTCCTTGCCCGCCGGAGTGGTGGTCGGACAACCTCAGCCGATGTTCCCTCGGCTTCAACCGAAGCCAGCCGAGCCCAAGCCGGCCCCGGAACCTAAACCGGAAAAGCCCAAGAAGGCGAAGTTTGAACCCCCGGCGGAGATCGGGATTGAGGACTTCATGAACGTCCAGCTCAAGGTCGCCCGAATCTTGGAAGCCGAACCGGTCGAGGGCAGCGAAAAGCTTCTGAAGCTCCAGGTGATGATCGGCGAAGAGAAGCGGCAGATCCTCGCCGGGATCCGGAAGAGCTACGCGCCGATGGACCTCATCGGGCGGCAGATCGTCGTCGTGGCGAATCTGAAGCCGGCCAAGCTGATGGGTCACGAAAGTCAGGGCATGATCTTGGCCGCCGATGGACCCGACGGAAGGGCGATCCTCTTGACGCCAGAAACCGAAGCCCCCGAAGGGACTTCGGTTCACTAAGCGCGGGCGAGGCCCTTAGGCCGCCACTCTCAGTTCGGGTTGACCTTCGGTGAACTGGAACTGGGAGACTTGCTCGGTGAGGGTTGTAGCCGTCACGTGGAGTTGGTTCGAGATCTGCTTGATCTCGGCCACTCGGGCATCTTGCTCCTGGACGTTGGCCGAGACCTCTTGGGCACTCGCGGCCATCTCTTCGGTCATCGCGCTGAGTTGCTCTGCCGCCGCCGCCGTCGATTGAGCCACGTCGCTGACTGAGGCGATCGACTTTTCGACTAAGATGCTGGTCTGACGCATCGTCGAAACGGCGTTGGAATTGTCCTCGGCGATCGTTCGGACGCCTTCGATCGAATCCAGGATCTGGCCGTAACCTTCGCGAATCTTGAGGCTGCTAGTAGCTCCTTTCTCGACTTCGGTGCTGGTGGTGTCCATGGCCTGCACGGCTTGATTGACTCCGACCCGGACTCCTTCGATGAGACCTGCAATCTCCTTGGTTGCTTGGCCGGCGCGTTCGGCGAGACGCCTCACTTCGTCGGCGACGACGGCAAAGCCTCGTCCGTGTTCTCCGGCTCGAGCCGCTTCGATGGCGGCGTTGAGGGCGAGAAGATTCGTCTGCTCGGCGATCTCATCGATCGTGCTGACGATGGCCCCGATCTGCTCTTGCTTTTGGCCGAGTTCACGGACCGTTTCCGAGCTCACCCGGACGTGCTCTTGGATTCGGGCCAGGCTGCGGACGGTCTCTTCAAACGACTCGCCGCTCTCGGTCGCGACCTTGGTCGCAGTCTTCACCGCCAGAACCTGCTGGTCGCTGCTTTCCATGACCTGCTCGATGACCGTTTCCAGTCGACCGATGTTGTCCCCGAGTTCTTGCACCAGAGTGGCGAGGTCTTCGCTACCTTGGGCAATCTTCTGTGTGGTCAGGGCGGATTCGGTTGTGGCTTGGGCGACTTGGTCGATTGTCTGCGAGATCTGGTTGCTCGATTCGGCGGTGGACTCCGCTGCGTACTGAATCTCCTGGCCGATGTTGTTGGTGCTTTGAGCCTGTCGAGCGACGTCCGAGATGAGGGCGCGCAGAGAGCCCACCGTGTCGCGCAAAACGGTGCCTAGGGTGTCGTTGCTCGATCGCGGACTGACTTCCACCAAGAGGTTGCCCCGGCTGAGTTCTTGAACCTTGCCCGCGTTCTCCCGCAGGTACTCAATCATGTGCCGGAACGAATTGGCGAGAGCTCCGATCTCGCTTCGACTCTGGTAGGTGATGTCGGTCGAAAGGTCTCCGGTCGAGATCTTCTCCGCCGTGGCCTGCATCTGGTTGAGCGGCCCCACGATGCTCCGGGCGATCACCCATCCGAAGCCGAGCATGAGCACGAGTTGAAGTCCGCCGAGGAAGATTGCCAGTGTCTGGGCACTCTGGGCTTCTTTGGTGGCGCTTTCACGGAGTTCGCCGGCGACGCGGAGCTGAAGCTCGGTGATCAGGGAGATTTTCTCCGTGATGGGGTCGATGACGGGATAGAGTTCGCGGACGGTGTAGCTCGCGAGCTCCTGCTGATTCCCGCGGGTGAGAATGTCCTTCAACTTCAGGATCGACTCATCCCCTTTCTTCATCAGGGGTTCAACCTCGTCGACGAGCTTTTGCTCTTCGGGGGTCATCTTGGTCTCGACGTAGGCGCCCCAAGCTTTCTGGATGTTCGCCCGGGCGGTGTCGATCCCCTTGATCGCTTCGCCGTAGCTAAAGTTTCCGTTGCGGGCTTTGTGACTGGCGTCGACGACGAAGACCGCATAGCCGTCGCTGACGATCTTGAGCTGATTCAGCGGCGCAACGCGATCCTGGTAGAGCGTGTCGAGAGTTGCATTGGCTCTGCGGAGCTCGACAAGGTTGCTGAGATTGGCGGCCAAGCTCAAGGCGATGCCCACCCCGAACCCGATGATCAGCCGTTTCCCAACCGACAAATTATCCAAGAACTTCATAACTGCCTTTGGAAGGTCCCAATTTGGACGCTTCACCGATGATTGTCGGAGAAATTAACGTAGACTTTAAGGGTCCAGGGAACTTCACCGGGGGCCACGACGTTATTTGCAATTGCAACTATCGATAGAGGTTGTCTTTGTGACCATGAAAACAAGAAGTACTGCTCTCGTATCTGCTCTGGCCTCGACTTTCGTTCTCGCCGGAGCCGCATTTGCGCAAACCAAGACCTTCAACATCGTGACCGGCGACCTCGCCTACCGCAACCTTGCGACGGTCGAAAGCGTGGCCGACTTTGAAACCTTCACCGGTAAGACCACCAGCATCAGTGGGAGCATCGACTTCGATCCCAAGAAGCGAATGGGCAAGGGATCCATCACCATCAAGGCCGCCGATGTGGACACCGGGATTCCCCTGCGAAATGACCATATGAGGGACGCCCAGTGGCTCAACACCGCCAAGTTCCCCAACATCACCTTCACGACCACGAGCGTCAAGGCTGCGGCAAACGACAGCTACACGGTTCGCGGCAACTTCACGATGAAGGGTGTGACCAAAGCTGTCACCGCCACCGTTCGACTCCGATTCCGGGCCAAGGGTGAAGCCACGGCCAAGGCGGGCTTTGATGGCGATGTGGTACAGATCACTACCAGTTTCAACGTCAATCTCAGTGACTACGGAATCAAGATCCCCCAACAAGCCGTCGGTAAAGTATCGAATACCGTAAAGATCAGTCTCTCGGCCTATGCCGTCGCAAAGTGAACTTCTAAAGCGCCGTCGGGCCCAGTGGACCCGTCGAACCAAGGTGACGATCATTCTTCTGGTCGCCACCTTGGTCAGCCTAGGTGTTAGCCGCCTTGTCGAGCAGAACATGGCGGCTAACTCGGTCTTTGCCGTGCGAGTTCAAGTCGATGAAGCGGCCAACGACCTTTTTGGAGAAAGCAGTGGCAACCTGCGACCAATCGGCAGCCCTCAGCGTTTTGTGATCCGAGACGAGAGAGCGTTTCTCAAGGGAGTCGACCCCAACGGGGCGCGCTACCTGGACGATGCCTATCTCAAGAAGAACAACATCTACCCGCTCCAGGTGAAGACGGTGCAGTTCTTCGCGTCGATGTTCCGGATTGGTGCGCTGATCGTCGGGGCGCTCCTCGCGGTGTTCCTCGTCTATGCCAACCGAAGGCGTCGAGAACTTCTGCACGAGCACCCATCGGGTGAACCGGCGGACCCGGTGTCTCAAAATCCAGGATAGCGGAAACGATGGTGGGTCGGGTCCAATAAGCAGAAGCTGATGTTTTCGACGTTCCCCCTTATCCTGAAACCGACGCCCTGCCATCGCCTAGAAAGAGCGAGTGAAGCCCTCGGCATTGACCTTTGGATCAAGCGAGATGACCTGACAGGGTTTGCCCTTGGGGGGAACAAGGGACGGAAGCTCGAATATCTCATCCAAGCTGCGCTCGATGAAGGCGCCGATACGATCGTGACCTGCGGGGCGCGCCAGAGCAACTTCGTCCGCCAACTGGCTGCCGCTTGTGCCATCGCGGAATTGCGTTGCGTCGCGGCGGTGATGGACCAACCCTACGAACCCGGCCATCAAGTGCCGCAGGTCCAGTTTACTGGGCGGGGTAACGAGGTCCTAAGCGATCTCTTCGGGGCTAAAATCGTTCGTTTTGAGAATGGATCCTGGGAGGATCTCTTTGCCCGAGCCGCGGATCTGGCCGAATCCGAACGGCAATCTGGCCACGTCGTCCACCATCTGGCCGTGGGGGGGAGCGGTGCCCTCGGGGCCTATGCCTTTTTCGTCGCCGCCGACGAAGCTCCCCATCACGATGTCTTGATCACCGCGAGCAGCAGCGGCAGCACCCATGCTGGCCTGCATATTGCCTTCCGCGATTTTCCCAACCAAGTCATCGGGATCGCCTGCGACCCCGAAGAGGATTTGCGTAATGAGATTGCCCGGGTCGGGGCTGATCTCTGCGCGATTCTTGGACAAGAACCGCCGAGTCCGGATGAATACGATCTCCGGAGTGATTACGTCGGGCCCGGATATGGGGTCCCGAGCGAAGCCGGGGAAGAAGCGCTCCAGTGGCTTGCTCATCAAGAGGGGATCCTGTTGGACCCGGTCTACTCGGCCAAAGCCTTTAGCGCCGTGCTCGATCTCGCTCGCCGTGGGGAATTGGAGGATCAAACCGTTCTGTTCTGGCACACGGGGGGCGTCCCGGCCCTCTTTGCCTATCGGTAGAACGAGTCGAGGAGGGTGATCCGGAGGGTAAAGAAGCGGTAGACCCCGATCACCAAGATCAGCAGCGTGATGGCCAGACTCGCATAGAAGAAAAGACCTTCTTCGGTCCGGAACCGGAATCCACGAACCAATCCGACGAGTGAGGCCACCCCGCAGACCGCCAGCCCCAAGTAGAGCACCGGCCCGATCGGGTGAGCGGCGAAGGCGGCGACGAAGTTTCCCTGGATCGTATTCGTGAAACTCGTTGTCAGTCCGCACCCGGGGCAAGGACGCTCATAGAGCACAACAATGGGGCAGGGTGGCAAGCCAAGTTGTTGATGGGTCCCGTGTCCGGCGGGGTTCGGTCGCAGAAACGCGCCCACCGCAGTGACTCCCACCCAAACCGCGACCATCAGAATTGGTCCGCGTCGGGCCTTCCAAGTAGTGATGGGCTCAACCCACTTCAACCAGGGCCTCGGCTGGGATCACGCACTCGGGCCGAAGTCGGTTCTTTTCGGCTCGTCCGACGGCAAATACACGACCGGCCTGGTCCAGCAGTCCGACGAAGCGCATGTCCATCGCATCCGAGATCTTGAGGGTCTGACCCTGTCGGATCCGGACTTCCTCGGCCGCGTCCATCTGCAAGAGCTGGAGCGGAGGAAGCGCCTCGTGGAGGGGGATCAGGTGTTCGTGGGCCACATCTTCGAGTTGCACCGCGTTGGCCAAAGAAAACTTGCCGACATCGGTCCGGGTGAGAGCGGAGAGGTGGGCCCCACAGCCGATATCTTGGCCGAGGTCATGAGCCAGTGTGCGGACGTAGGTTCCGCCGCTGCACACGACGCGGAATTCGGCCGTCGGCCCTTCGACGTTGAGAAGCTGAATCTCGTCGATGTAAATCGTGCGGGTGTCGCGCTCAACTTCGATCCCCTGGCGGGCATAGGCGTAGAGGGGCTTTCCGTCTCGCTTTACGGCACTGAACATCGGGGCGATTTGGTGGACCTCGCCGACATAACCGGGGAGGAGTTCCAAGAGTTGAGCCTCGAGATCGTAGGGGACGTTCCGGGTGGCGACGACCTCGCCCTCGGCGTCTTGGGTATTGGTTTCTATGCCAAAGGTCATCTTGCCGGCATAGATCTTGGGTTCAAGCGGGAGATACTGCAGGAAGCGCGTGGCCGGTCCGACGGCGAGAACGAGCGCGCCGGTGGCCATGGGGTCCAAAGACCCGGCGTGGCCGACCCGGCGGGTGCCCAGCTTGCGACGAACCTGGTTGACCACGTCGTGACTGGTGAGCCCCTGGGGCTTGTGGACTACGAGGATGCCAAGCATGAATTCATGGCGCTCACCAGTTCGCGCTCTGCCTCCTCAATCGTGATTCCTTCAAAGGTGCAGCCAGCTGCATTTCGGTGTCCGCCACCGCCGAAAGTGCGAGCCACTGCCGACGCGTCATAGCCCTCGCGGGAACGAATGCTGGCACGGATGACTCTGTCGGCGTAAGGTTGCCGCAACACGGCGGCGATCTTGACGCTGTCGATGGCCAGCAGTTCGTTGACCAAGCCCTCGGTGTGGGGTTCCTTGGCTCCAGTGCTGTCGAAGTCTTCGATCCGCAGGACACTCCACGCAATCTGATCCTCGGCATCCAGCCGGAGGTGGTCTAGGCACTTGCCGAGAAGTCGGACCCCGGCCAGCGGTTTGCGGTGGTAGACCTCCTCACTGACCTGAACGATGTCTCCGCCGCAACTGAGGAGGAATGCGGCCGCCTCCAGCGACTCGGGCGAGGTGTTGCGGTACTTGAAGCTCCCCGTGTCGGTCACGATTCCGGTCAACAGGCAAGTCGCGATCTCGGGAGTGAACTGGATCTGCAGCTCGCGGAATAGCCGGAAGAGGATCAAGGCTGTGGCCGGTGCCGACGGGTCCACGATTCGCAGGTCCCCGGGCTCTTCGTGCGGAACATGGTGGTCCACGACGATGAGATGGGGGCATTGCTCAAAAAACGATTCCGTCGAGCCGAGACGATGCATCGCGTCGAGATCGAGGATGATGCCCAGATCGTGTTCCTGCTGAGTAGTCGATCGGACCTTGTTGAGGTGGGGCAAAAAGCGGAGGTTGTACGGAGCGTTATTGTGGCAAACCACCTCGTTCAAAACTTCTAGCTGATCCAGCATTAAGCTCATGGCCAATGCCGACCCAAGAGCATCGCCATCGGGGTTCAGGTGAGTACCGATCAAGACCGAATTGGCTTGTCGGACCATCTGCAGAAAGTCTTGAGAGAGAGAACGCAGTTCGGTCAAGGTCCCTAGGATACTCGGTTGAGGCCCCAGCGCTCGATCAGCCCACTGGTAAACCGGCCTTCTGGATCGTACTTCTTCCTCAAGTCGATCCATCTTTCGACTGTTTCTTTATCGAGCATCCGGGCGATCTCTTGGCTGGTCAAGACCGCATCTTTTGCAGCATAGAACCTTCCGCCGTAGTCAAAAACGATCGCTGCCATCCGGTGCAAGAGATCCAGCAAGGCTTGCTCGGTGGCGCGGACGACCCGAAAGTCGAGGGCTAACGAAAACCCGTCCAAATTCGGGCTGAAGAGAAACTCATCCGGTCGGTGCCGCTTGAGAACGCCAAGATGAGCGACCTGCCCGGCCTCGAGTTGCATTTCGTTGAGCCGAGAGAAGACCTCGGCTGCCGAATCCTTGGGGACAAACGGCTGAAACTGGATAAGTCCTCCCGGCGCATAGGAACGCTCCCATCCCGGAACGTAATCGAGGAGAAAGCTGAATCCCACCAGAGATTGCGAATGAGTCCTCCCGACTTCCCGCCCCGAGAGGAGCCATTTGAGGGAGTTCACCAGACGCATCGGGCCGGGGCGATTCAGGATCTTGAGGGCCCGCCAGACTTGGCTCTTGGGGATGCCCATTACGCGGGTCGGTAGATCTTGCCGCTCGCGTTGGAGAGTCGCGGGGTCGGCGTGAGGGTCGTACTGGGCGAAGTGCAAAAGGCCCCTCCCTCCGGCAAAGAGGTCGATCCAACCCACCGCGTAGTCTTGGCCCTGCCGACCCGATTCGAGGGCCGAAAGCGATTCCTCCCAAGTCCCGGTCCGCAAGGCGGTGACCGAGAGCATTCCGGACTCGACCTTGCGAAGTTTGAGCGTCGCTTCGCCCAGGGCGGCGACTCCGCCCAGGCTTCCGATCAGATTCTTGTGGTCGGGGTGGTCAGCGTCGGTCTCGATCCACCCCTGGCTTGGCGTCCACCAACGGGCGCGAACCACGTGTTCCCCGATTGCCCCCACCTTGAACTGGTTCTTGCCGTGAACGTTCATCGCGAGCGCCCCCCCGAGGGTCGTCCGGCTGGTCCCCGTCACCACGGGCAGCCAATATCCACGGGGGAGGGCAAACCGCCAGAGTTCGTCTAGGGTGGTTCCGGCCTGGGCCGTCAGTAATCCGGTCGATTCATTGAAGTCGATGATCCGCTTGAGTTGGGCGAGGTCCAGGGCGAGGATCTCGGGCGCCAGGGCCGCGTCGCCATAGCTTCGTCCCCCGGCCCTGAGGACGACTTTTTCGCTGTGGGACAGAATCGCGGCGAGTTCGTCCAAGCTCTGAGGAGCGTGGACATAGGCGTCGGCTTGGGCGTACCCGGCAAAGCCCGTCAGCCTTCGGACGCGGGATTGATCACTCAAGGGGCAACCTGCGGAAGATCGGCGACGGGATCGCACGGAGGATCGTGAAGACGGCGGCATGGACCGGGCTCAAGTAGTGCTCGCCAGGTTTGCGGGCCTTCTTCAGAAGAATCTGGACGGCGGTTTGGACCGGCATCTTGTTCATGCTGAGGTGCCTGGTCATCTCGGTATCCACGGGGCCGGGCTTGATCGTGGAAACCACGACTCCCCGGCGGCTCAACCGGTTGCGAAGGGATTCAAGGTACGCATGAAGTCCGGCTTTGCTCGCACTATAGCCGGGGCGTCCCGCCCGCGCTCGGTCCCCGGCGACGCTCCCGATGCCCACGATCGTCCCCGCCCCCACGCCCTCGAACCGGTCCGCGGCCAGCCGGAGCCAGGGGATCGCCCCGACCAAGTTGATTTCCATCATGCGCTCGTCGTCCTCCCACTCCGCCGGCTCGGTCAAGAGTCCCGCGTTGTAGATGATGAGATCCAGGCCGCCGAGTTCGCGGCAGAGTTCGGCGAAGAGATCCGGGACAGTGCTGGTTTGCAGAACGTCATGAGTCCGAACCACGAGGTTGGGGATCTCGCGGGCTAGTTGGTCCAGGCGATCTTCCCGGCGTCCGAGGGCCGCGCACTGGGTCCCCTGAGCGGAGAGCTGGCGAACAATCTCTTCGCCGATTCCACTCGTTGCTCCGACGATAATCGCTCGTTTCCAGGTCATGGTGATGGGACTCCAGATTTTGGGGTGTTGCTTGCTTTCGATCGCGGGCATCTTGATTCGCCGCCCCGGGGCAGAGGTCCTGCCTGGCCTTGTCCGGGCAGGACCGAGGGATTGGCCTTGGGCCGGGGCGGCGGACTTAGCTGGTCATGGCCCATAGAGCCACCCCCAGATAAAGCACGATCGCCCCAAGCATCTGCCGATCCCTAAAGAGCAACAGCTCCGGTTCGCCGCCCTCATCTTCTCGCAAGACGAGGAGCAGATAGCGAAGCACGGCAAAGAGTACGATCGGCGCGGTCAAGATGAGCTGCGGGTGGGCCCGGGCGGTATCACTCTCGATGACGTAGAGTCCATAGGCCATGGTCGCCAGGGTGGCACTCATCCAGACGAATCCGGTCAAGACCGGCTCGGAGTATTGCCGCAGCGAGGCTCGGGTGACAAAACCGGAGCCCTGCATCTGAAGAAACTCTTGGCGGCGCTTGCTGAAGGCCAGAAATAAAGCCAATAAACCGGTACAAAGCAGCAGCCACGGCGAAAGCTTGACCGAGAGCGCGAATGCCCCCAGGGCCGCTCGAACGACAAAGGCGGCCGAGATCGTCAGGACATCTACCACGCCGATCTGCTTACCGAGAAGGTTGTAGAACGCCTGGACCCCCAAGAATCCCAGCATCGGGAGCAAGACCCCGGCCCACATGGCGGCTGCAAATCCCCCGACCCCCGCGACAGCCGCCAAGGCGAGCGCAGCTCCGGGACTGACGGCACCCGAGGCCAACGGACGGTTCTTCTTCTTGGGGTGTTGGCGGTCCGCTTCGACGTCCATCAGGTCATTGACCACATAGATCAGCGAACTGATGAGGCACAAAGCGACGAACGCCCCCGCCACTCGGGCCGTGCCTTCGGAGTTGCCCCACGATCCGGTGAAGACCCATGCGGCCCAAACCAAGAGGTTCTTGGTCCACTGATGGGGGCGCAAAAGTCGCAGCAAGGGTGGCACGGGTTCGATGAAGATCTACGCGTGGGCGTGCAAAAAGGCCTTGAATCCGGCGAGGATGCTTAGTCCATCGGCGCTCCCCAGGCGTTCGGAATAGGCTCGCTCGGGGTGCGGCATCAGGCCCAGAACATTGCCCCGGACGTTCAAGATCCCGGCGATTTGGTCGACAGATCCATTCGGGTTGGAGTCTTCGGTCGGCTCAAACGTGGTCGCGTCGACGTAGCGGTAGGCGATTCGGTCCTGGGAGCGGAGTTCGCGGAGCGTCTCCTCATCGCAGACATATCGGCCTTCCCCGTGGGCGATTGGGATCCGCAGAGGACGTTCGGCGCCCGAAGTCCAGGGGCTCGTTCGATTTTCGGCCCGGAGGGGGACCGTCTTGCAGATGAACTTTTGTTCCGTATTGCGGACGAGCGCGCCGGGGAGGAGTCCGCTTTCGCACAGGACCTGAAACCCGTTGCAGGCTCCGATCACTGGCTTTCCGGCTTCGGCGAATTCGCGCACTGAGTCCATGATCGGGGCTCGGGCGGCAATGGCTCCGCACCGGAGATAGTCCCCATAACTGAATCCGCCGGGCAGAAAGACCCCGTCGAATCCGGCGAGCGAGTCGGACTCGTGCCAGACATACTCGCTTTCGAACCCCAACCCATCTCTCAGAGCGTGGTAGGCATCCTGATCGCAATTCGATCCCGGGAAACGGATGACCGCGATTCTCAACCGATCACCTCATAACGATAATCTTCGATGACCGGGTTGGCAAGGAGTTTGCGGCACATCTCGTCGATCCGGGCTTGATCGAGGGGTTCGACCTGAAGTTCGATGAGCCTTCCGATCCGTGCCTCTTGGACCTCTTCAAATCCCAGCTTTTGCAGCGATCCCGCGACGGTCCGTCCGGCGGAATCGAGGAGCGAAGGCTTGAGCGTGACATAGAGGCGAACGGTAGCCATGCCTCCAGTGTATCCCGCGAGAACACCAGATCAGCGAGGTCGGGTCGTGACTCGCTCGATTCTCTTCTCGTAAGACTGCCCCGTAAGCAGACGATCGACGTAGATGCCGGGGGTGTGGATCTGGTCGGCGTCGAGGGATCCTTCGGAAACCAACTCCTCGACTTCGGCAACACAAACCTTGGCGGCGGTGGCCATCATCGGGTTGAAATTGCGAGCCGTTTTTCGATAAACAAGGTTCCCGGCTGCGTCGCCTTTCCAGGCCTTCACGATGCTGAGGTCGGCCTTCAGAGCGGTCTCCATCACATACCACTCACCGTCAAACTGCCGGGTCTCTTTCCCCTCTGCGACGATCGTGCCGTAGCCGGTCTTGGTATAGAAGGCGGGAATTCCGGCTCCACCAGCCCGGATCCTTTCGGCTAGTGTGCCCTGCGGGTTGAACTCCAGTTCCAATTCGCCGCTGAGGTACTGCCGCTCGAATTCGGCGTTCTCACCCACGTAGCTGCTGACCATCTTTCGGATCTGTCGAGTTTGGAGAAGGATTCCTAGCCCAAAGTCGTCGACCCCGCAGTTATTGCTGATAACCGTGATGTCCTTGACGCCGGAATCACGCAGTGCGAGGATCAGATTCTCGGGGATGCCGCAGAGCCCAAAGCCTCCTGCCATGATGGTCATGCCATCAAAAAGGAGCCCATCGAGGGCTTGAGCCGAACTGGAAACGACTTTGTTCACCGTCGTTATTGTATCCGGGTGGGGAGGCAATAAAAGGGGACTGAGGCGAACCTCAGTCCCAAATTTTCAAGACCACTGCAACACGCCTCGGGTCGCGAACCAGGTCCGGCGGATTTCCACCTTCAATTACTTGTGGGCGGTGCCCAAAGAAGCGATGCCGAAGCGAATCTCTCTTTCGATCTTGTTGCACGCTTAGTATAGGGCAGGTTTTGTTAAGATCAAAGCGCGGCGCGTATGATCTGGTAG
>DDSL01000155.1 GCA_002343825.1 Chthonomonas sp. UBA2391 | reverse complement strand
CACTTGGTCTTCAGTACGCTTCACACCGTCGATGCGGCCCAAACCATCGACCGCATCGTGGACGTCTTTCCGCCCCAACAACAGGCCCAGATCCGGACCCAGCTCGGGGTTACGATCCAGAGCGTGATCTCCCAAACCCTCTTGCCAACCAAGGATAACTCCGGCCGCATTGCCGCTTTTGAGGTGATGGTCGCGACCCCGTCGATCCGGACGCTGATCCGGGACGGCAAGACCCACCAACTCTATCTGAACATCCAGACCGGCGGGGAAGAAGGCATGCAAACCCTGGATGGCTGCCTTTTGGCCTTGCTCAAAGAGAACAAGATCGATTTTGATCACGCGGTCGCCAAATCCAGCAACGCCAGCGAATTTGTCCGCCGGGCCCAGGCTCATGGCCTGATTGGAGAGAACCATGCAGCACATTAACGCCCTGCTCGCTCAATGCGTCCGCCTAGGGGGCTCCGACCTCCACCTGAAGACGGATACTGGCAAGATCTATATCCGGATCAATGGCGAATTGGACGAGGTGGAGTATCCGTTCTTTAGCGATGAGGAGTTCCGTGACGAGCTCAAGTTCATCTTGCGCCCGGACCAGATGGACCGCTTCGACCGCTCGCTGGAGCTCGACTTTGCCTACGAAATCCCGGGGGTGAGCCGGTTCCGGGGCAACATCTATCAGCAACGGGGCCACGCCCAAGCGGCTTTCCGGGTGATCCCCTATGAGATCACGACGATGGAGGATCTGCAACTCCCCTCGGCTTGCTTCGACTTCATTCAGAAGCCTAGGGGCCTCGTTTTGGTGACGGGTCCGGCTGGGAGCGGCAAGTCCACCACCCTGGCGGCGATGATCAATGCGATCAATAAGAGCCAGCCCGTCCACATCGTGACCGTCGAAGACCCCGTCGAGTTCGTCCATGACGACCACGTCGCCCTAATCAACCAGCGCGAACTGGAAACCGATACCCACAGCTTCGCGAACGCTCTCAAATACGTTCTGCGGCAAGACCCCGACGTGATTCTGGTCGGTGAGATGCGCGATCTTGAGACCATTCACCTGGCGATCACCGCGGCCGAAACCGGACACCTTGTCTTCGCGACCCTTCACACCGTCGATGCCGTTCAGACGATCGACCGCGTGATCGACGTCTTTCCCCAGGCACAGCAACAGCAAGTCCGGATGCAGCTCTCGGTCAACTTGGTTGGGGTCGTTTCCCAGACGCTCGTCCGCCGCAAAGATGGCCGAGGACGAATCGCGGCCTATGAGGTACTGAACGCCACGCCCGCCATCTGCAACCTCATCCGGGAGAACAAGAGCTATCAGATCGGCTCGATCCTCCAAACCGGGGCCAAACTCAAGATGCAGACCCTGGACCAATCGCTGGCCAAGCTTGTCGAGCGAGAACTCATCACCCTCGAGGACGCCGCCGCAAAGGCCAAGGACCCGGGCGAGTTTCGCCGACTGGTGGCCCTTGGGAATGCCGCGACCGTCGGCCAAGCTCCGCCTCCAACAGGGGGCGGTCCGGCCGTCGTTGGTGGACCGCGAGAGGTTCACTTCTCGGAAGAAGAGAGCGAAAATCCTCCACCGCCCCCAGCTCCGCCGAGTCGTCCGGGCGGGCAGTTTCGTCCCGGATATCAAAAAGGGAGCTAGGGCCTATTTTTTGGCGACCTGACGACCGATGCACAACTAAGGCGCTCTTAACAGCGTCTTAAACAATGCCATGATCCTGAAGACATTCATCATCGGGTGGTTGGTGGGGGCAGTTCTGATCCACGCGATCGTTTTGCTCTCGGCGCTGATGCGGCGCGAAGAAGATGATCGAGAATTTGATCGTCCACTCTCGGCGTAGTCTCGATGCGCTGAAGCCATCGTTCCAGGTCTTGCGATTGAGTAAATCGCAAGACCTTTGTCATTCCGGGGGGATCTGCGGCCCAGGTTCTGATCCGTCGGCGCTTTCTCGCGAAGCTCTTCGCGTGCCAAAGCAGGATGGAATCGAGGCTCAAGAGCTTGGCAAAGGTCTCGCGGTTCCCGTTGCAGCAGGGTTCGCCCGTCCTTGCGCGGTGGATCGAGCGCCGGAGAAGTCGCCAGAAGGTAAAGCTCCGCGAATAGTCCAATCCGACGATCAAATCGCAACGGGGCAAGATCTCAGTCAGCCAGTTGCCATAGGCGCTGTCCAGAATCCAGGCCTCGCCAACGATGATTTGTTGCACCCGCCGGACCTGCTCATCCTCGGGCACTTGCACCCAGTTGGGTTCAAAGCACAGATCGTCCACCAGATGGACCGGCGCCCCGGTGAGTTCGCCCAGACGCAACGCCAGGGTCGATTTTCCCGAGCCCGTGACCCCGTAGGTCAGAATGCGCACGCTCTGCATCGGCTCAATGATACGCCGTGATACACTTCGGGCATGAAGTTTGGGCAGTTCCAATACCCGATGCCGATCAATGAGCCCGTCCTTAGCTATGCGCCCGGATCGGGCGAGCGCGCCGCGATCAAATCGAAGCTCGCCGAGTTGAAGGGCCAAAGCTGGGATGTTCCGCTTGTAATTGGTGGCCAAGAGGTGCGGACCGGCACCACCGTCGACCTGCGCCCCCCGCACGAACGCGCCCACAAGCTCGGACATTTTCATAAGGGAGGCGCGGCCGAGGCCCAGAGTTGCATCGACGCCGCTCTGAGTGCCCGGGCCGAGTGGCAGGCGCTCAGCTGGGAGAACCGAGCCAACATCTTTTTGCGGGCGGCCGATCTCATCGCAACCAAATACCGAACCCTGATGAACGGGACGACGATGCTTGGCCAGAGCAAAAACATCTATCAGGCTGAGATCGATAGCGCCTGCGAGATCATCGACTTCTTGCGGTTTAACGTTCACTTCTTGGCCGAGATCTATTCGCAACAGCCGATCAGCGGCCCTGGAATGCACAACCGGCTGGAGTGGCGTCCACTCGAAGGATTTGTCCTGGCTGTCACCCCGTTCAACTTCACAGCCATTGGTGGAAATTTGCCCACCAGCGCGGCCCTTTGTGGGAACACCGTCGTCTGGAAACCGGCCAATACCCAAGTCTATAGCGCCTACGCCTTTCTGCAAATCTTGCAAGAAGCCGGTCTGCCCCCTGGGGTGATTAATCTAGCCTTGATCGACGGCCCCGTGGTGGGTGAGGCCTGTATGAATCATGCCGACTTTTCGGGGGTCCACTTCACCGGTTCGACGGGGACGTTTAACCGAATGTGGACGACCATTGGCCAGAACATCAGCCGGTACAAGGCCTATCCACGAATCGTCGGAGAGACGGGAGGAAAGGACTTCGTGATGGTCCATCCGAGCGCCGACCCTCAGGTGGTCATCACCGCACTTTTGCGGGGGGCTTTCGAGTACCAAGGCCAGAAATGCTCCGCCGCAAGCCGGTGCTATATCCCGAGCAACATCGCCCAACGGGTGAAGGAAGGGCTCGTCGAAGGCATCAAGAGTTTCAAGATGGGTAGCGTCGAGGACTTCTCGAACTTCATCAACGCCGTGATCGATGAAAAGAGCTTTGACAGTATTGTCGAGTATCTGGAAGAAGCCAAGAATCATCCCGACGCCACGATCCTCGCGGGAGGCAATGCGGACAAGTCCATTGGCTTCTTCGTCGAACCCACACTCATCGAAGCCAAAAACCCACAATACCGTACGATGTGCGAAGAGATCTTTGGCCCCGTCTTGACCCTCTACGTCTATCCCGAAGATCAGTTCGAAGCGACTCTGGACCTCGTCGATCAGACCTCGCCTTATGCCTTAACCGGATCAATTATCAGTCAAGACCGAACGTCGGTCGAGTTGGCTGTGAACCGCCTGCGGAACGCGGCTGGAAACTTCTATATCAACGACAAGCCTACGGGTGCCGTCGTGGGGCAACAACCCTTTGGTGGCGCCCGCGCGAGCGGAACCAATGACAAAGCCGGGTCGATGATTAACCTTTATCGCTGGCTCAGCGCCAGGACGATCAAGGAAACCTTTAATCCACCCACCGACTACCGGTATCCGTTTATGCAAGAGTCGTAAACCGCAATTCACCGGTTGTCGGCTCGCCCTTTTCGGCGTACACTTAAGGAGATGGCAGCGGTTCTGGCCGCAACCGAAGGAGTGATCCGCTGTGCCGGGATTTTTGCGGCATACCGCAACGGGCAGCGGATTAAGCTCTCCCATCGCCAGGCCGAACAGGTCTTGGCTTACTTGGTCGTGCATGGCGAAAGTCGCCGAGATGACGTCGCGGCCGCGATCTGGCCCCAGTCTCCCCGCGACAAGGGCTTCGATTCCCTCCGGCAAGCCATCGCCGCCCTGCGCCGAGCCGGACTCGGGGACTGGATTGTAAGCCGCCGCTTTACCCTGGCGCTTGATGGGGTGGTCCGGGTAGAGGTCCCCGTTACTCGCGCCGATTTTTGCTGCAATTGGGATGACGAGTGGGTTCAGTTGTACAGGACCGGGGGAACCGAGGGGAGGTCGTTATTGGAGGAATACCGGCGGCTCTCCCTCGACCCTGCATCGCCGAACTCGGATGCAAAGGCAGCAGATCGGGTTATGGCCCGGCGACTCTATATGAGCGGAAGACTCGGTGAGTCGCTCGATTGGTATGGCCGACTTGGGAGAGAGGCGATTGCGGCTGGCGATCTGAGGCTAGGTCTCTACGACTTTGGATCGATGGTGATCACCCTGCGAGAAGCCGGGCGGATGGCGGAAGCGGAGACCCTTCTCCGGCGTGTCCAGGTGCGTGCCGAGCGGCTGGGGGATCCTGATCTCAAGACAACGCTGGAGTATCAGGACGGACTATTACAATTCTATAAGGGCAACGTGGAGACCGCGAGTGTGATTCTGGCCCGGACGGCTCGCCGGGCCTTGGAGTCGATGGGAGGCCTTCGCCGGGCCTTCCTGGAAGTCAATATGGGCCTGGTGGCATTCGATCTTGGGCAACCCGAACAAGCTTGGGCCTGCGCCCAAAGAGGAATCGTCGAGGCGAGTGCGGCCGGGGATCACCTGGCCGAAGTGAGTGCCCAAACTTTGGCCAACATGGTGCTGGCCAATGACCGTGACCCCCAAGCGTTGATCGAAATATGGCGTCACTATCACACCGCTCACCGCCTGAGGTTTTTGCCGATCGCGGCCATGATGAGTGACCGAATTGCCCAGGCAAGCAGTGCTCAGAAGGATTGGGAAGGGTGTGCGCGGGCGCTCAGGTTTGGTCAGTCGCTTCGAAACCAACTCGGCACTCAGCCGACTTTCTTCGAGCGCCGGATATTGCAGGCCACGGTCCAGGATTTGCGCCGAGCGGTCGGCGGTCGGTCGGCAAGGCAACTCCTCAGATCCGGGGTTCAATCCGCCTCTTCCGACGGGTCGGAAGGGCTCTGAGAGGTCCTCAACCTGCTTGCCGGGAAAATTCTTGGGTCTCATCGGGCAAAGTGCGCGGGGAACTGAACCCAAAATCACAAAAATGGCGTAACCTATTCCTATCGGTATGGAGACTGTGCTGGCCATCTTGGGTGTGCTCTTCGGATTGGTTGGCTTGGGCCTAGCCGTCACCGCGCTCAACGCGCTGCGACAGCTTCAAGGGCAACTCGCCAAACTCCAAAAGCAGCTCGAAGGCCTTAATGCCAACCTGGCAAAGCAAGAAAAGCAGCTCCAATCGATGCGGAACCAGGCAAAAACACCGGCGATGGCCAACCCCGCGTGGGTACCCTTGGTCGGTACGTTGCTGGGAGCGAAGAAGAACGGGCTTGCCCCGACCCTCTTGGGGCTCGGATGGCAAATCTTTCAAACCGCGAGAGCGGCCAGGAAGGAGAAACCCAGCCTTCCCGCCAACATCTATACAACGGAGGCAAACAATGAGTGAATCGGATGACAAGAATAGTCTCGTCTACTTGCTCGCCGGCTTTGGGCTAGGCGCAATCGTCGGTGCGGCCGCAGGAATCCTCTTCGCCCCCAAGACCGGGGGGGAAACGCGAGAAGCAATCGGCTCGCGCTACAAGGAAGTCAAGGGTCGAACCGAAGAGTGGATCTCGGAGCAACGCGCGAAGCGCACCAGCAAACTCGAACCCGAAGAGTTAGGCGCCTAAGTGAAACCGCGCCCCTTCGATTGGTGGCGCATTCTTCTGTGGGTGGCGGTTGTGGCCGCCACCTGCACGTTTCTCTATGCCGTCCGGAGCATCCTGCTCCCGTTCATCCTCGCCTTCGTGATCGCGGTTCTGCTCGAACCCACGATCCAGAAGCTCCGACGCCGAGGAATGTCACGCGGCCTCGCGATCAGCGTGGTCTTTCTGCTTTTCTTTGGGGTCCTCACCGGGCTGATCTTGCGCGTCGCCCCGATGATCAATGTGCAGCTATCGGGCTTTAGCACCCGCCTGCAATCGATCACCACCAACTTTGCGACCACCCAAACGGACGGCGTCTTCGAGCGATGGAACCCGGTTGTCCGAGCTCAGGCCGGGCTTAATCCCAATCCCGTCGACCAGTTTCTGGAGAGCTTCCGGGGTCCGCTTGAGCGGGTGGGCATCCCCGCTGACCGGAGGGTTCTGGTTCAGCAGTATGTGGAGCCGCACCGAGCGCGGATCGCCCGTAGCGTTCAAAACTTTTTCAATGGCTTTTTGGGTCTGGTGATCAGCGCGAGTTCGCAGTTTTTCATGCTGCTCTTCACCCCCATCTTTGCGTTCCTGATGCTCCTCGATATGGACAGCATGAGGATCCGCAGCGTAGGATGGATCCCAAGCAGCATCCGCGCCGAAACGATCGCCCTGTTGCGTGAGGTCGGGCAGGTTTTCGTGAGTTACTTGCGTGGTGTCACGATCACGGTCGCGGTCTATGCCCTCTTGATGATGGTGGTGCTTTCGGTCCTCGGGGTCCCGTACGCGATCTTGATGGCCCTTTTGGCGGCCGCGATCTACATGGTCCCGTATATTGGGGGGCTCATCGGATCGCTCTCCATCTTCTTCGTGGTCGCGCTGAATGGACAGACCGGCAACTTCATGTTTTTGATGGCCAGCCCATGGGCCTATGCCGGCGTCGTAACGCTGGTCTTCTACGGCCTTTCCGCGCTCTACGACCAGTTCATCATGCCCCGGTTTATGGGCGGCGCGGTGGGCCTGAACATGCTTGTTTCGATGTTCGTGGTGTTGGCCGGTGGCGCACTCTTTGGTCTGGTCGGGATGATGCTGGCCTTCCCGGTTGCGGGTTCAGTCAAGGTCATCCTTCAGAAGATTCTGCGGGTCAGCAACACGACCTCGGTCGAGAGCCTGCGGCTTCCTGCCACTCCGCTGCGGCACCGCACCGCGGGTGAAGTATGAGCCTCACCGCGACTCTTCTCGTGTCTCTGCTCGCCGGGCCCCGAGCCTATGGCAAACCAGAGAAAGTGGTCGACCTCAAGAGCAACGAGATCACCGAGTGCTCGGGCTTAGCCCGTTCGATCCACTCTCCAGGATCCTACTGGACCCACAACGATAGCGGGGACACGGCTCGGTTTTTCCGCTTTGCCCTAACCGGCGAGGTCGTCGCCGAATTCAGCCTTGCAGGCGTGAAGGCGATCGACTGGGAAGACATCAGCTCCGCCACCGTTCGTGGCCGAGGCGAGCTCTTCTTGGGCGACATCGGGGACAACGCCGAGAAGCGAGCGTCGATCTTCGTCTATCGACTCGCCGAACCGAAGGGGAAGGGTGAAGAACTCAAGCGGTTTGACACGATCGAGGTGAAGTATCCGGATCGGCCCCAGAATTCGGAGACCTTGATCGCCGATCCGCAGTCCAGCGGCTTCTGGATCGTGACCAAGGTCAACCGCGGAAAGTCCGGCGTTTACTTCGCGCCATTCCCCCGCGGATCGGCCAAGGTGACCCTGAAGAAGATGGGCGACGTGGAGGTCGGCAGCATCGTTCCCGGATCCCAGATGGTCACCGGTGGAGACCTCTCGGCCGATGGAAAGTGGGTGGCCTTGCGCACCTACACCGCGGCCTACGAGTTCGCGGTCGGAAAGAAGCGGGAGGAATGGTTCCGAAGCAAGCCAATTCGCATCGACGCGCCGATCGAGGCGCAGGGTGAAGCCATCGTTTATGCTCCCGACGGCAAAGCGATTCTGACCGCGAGCGAAGGCCGCCCTTGCCCGGTTTCCCGCATTCCACTGGCTCGATAAGGCCCGCTCGGAAGCGCCGGATCCAAAGTCTGGCTCAAGAAATGGCGGAGTATTCGCACTTTTTGCCAAAAATCTACAGTGGCTTCTGATGACCGTGTTTTGAACCTGTAACGAGGAAAATCCCTGTCTCGAAGCACAATGGGTGCGCAAAAGTCAAGGTTGACTCCTGGCTCCGATGGGGGTACACCCTTATAAAACCGAGCACAAGGAGGCACCCTATAAGAAGCTCAAAATGGCTCTGCGGAGTCTTTATCCCGGCCTTGACCCTGATTGCCTGGGGTCGAACACCGGAAGTTAGAATTGAACGAAAGCAGTCGACGGTGGTCAGGGAACTGCCATTTGAGACCCGCTACGAAGTCAGTCGCGACATCGGACGCGGACGGGTCGTCAAGTCGACCGAAGGCAAGAAAGGCAAGATCGTCACGATCTTCGAGACCAAGTCCAAGAACAACCGGGTCATTGGACGCCGAGTCGTTAGCCAAGAGAAGATCGATCCCGTCCATGAGACCTACCGGATCGGTCGAGAAGGCTTCACCACCAGTCGTGGCTCCTTCACGGGACGCAAAATTCTGACCATGACCGCCACCGCCTACCATCCCATGGATGGCATCGGCTCGAAGTATGGCGGCAAAACGGCCAGCGGCATCATGGCCAAGTACGGCGTCGTGGCCGTCGATCCTCGGGTCATTCCTTTGCGAACGTGGGTTTATGTGGAAGGCTACGGGTTGGCCATCGCCGCCGATACCGGAAGCGCGATCAAGGGGAACAAGATCGACCTCTGCATGACCGACAAGAAGGCCATCTACAAGTTCGGACGCCGCAAAGTACGCGTCCACGTCCTTAACGGTCGGTGAACCTAACCGATCCTTCTGAACTCAAGGCCCTTCTGCTGCGGCACGGACTCCGTCCGACCAAGCAGTGGGGCCAACATTTTTTGGTCTCCCCTAAGGTCGTGGAGGCCATTCTCTCACGTCTGACCGTGAACCCCGCGCCTCTTTCTGCCCTTGAGGTCGGCCCCGGACCGGGAGTCCTCACCGCCGGACTCACTGATCGAGTTAACCACGTCGTCGCCATCGAGGTCGATCCAATCGCGGTCTCGGCCCTTGGCGAAAGCGCATCAAAAGCCAGGGTCCACCACGCCGACGCACTTCAGTTTGATCTTCGACAGGTCTTGCTCGAACTGCCCGAGCCTCGGGTCCTCGTGAGCAACATGCCTTATAACATCACCGGGCCGTTGCTCGCCCGGTTTGCCGCCGTCCGCGACCTCTATCAGCGTGCGGTTCTGATGATGCAACATGAGGTCGGACGGAAGATCCTAGCCCAGGCCGGCAACTCCGAGATGGGGTCGCTCAGCATCGCAATGCAGACCCAGTTCGAAATCCGCAAGGTGATCGACGCTCCCGCTGGAGCCTTCTTTCCTCCGCCCAAAGTCGAGAGCATCGTCCTCGAATTCATCCCCCGCCCGGCTGAACCCGACGAAGACGAGTTCCTTGGGTTTGTCCGTCAAGGATTTTCGCAACCCCGTAAGACACTCGCAAACAATCTCCGCGGGCGCTTCGACCCGGTCCGGCTAGAAGGTTTGGGTCTGAGCCCGACGGTCCGGCCCCACCAGATCGACCGAGAAACCTGGCGAAAGCTCTACAATGAGAGCAGATGAGCAGTGAGCTGAAGGAGCGGCTGAAGGCTCTAGCCCCTGGACTCGGGATCGATCTCATCGGGTTTTGTCGCCCCGATCCCCCTGAGTCGCTTCCGCAGCTCGACTATTGGCTGAAGGAGGGGCTCCACGGCGCGATGGACTACATGGCTCGCCACCGGGACCTCCGGGCGGATCCAGCTCGATTGCTTCCTGGAGTCCGCAGTGTCGTCGCGATCGGGGTCCACTACTACCAAGAGCGTCCGGATCAGCCCGGAGAACCCAAAATTGCCCGCTACGCCCTCGGACGCGACTATCACAAGGTCCTGCGGACCAAGCTGAACCGTCTGGCAGAAGCCCTCCCCGAAGCCCAATCCCGCCCCTGTGTGGATACGGCTCCGATCCTGGAGAGGGAGTACGCCCATCGCGCCGGCCTTGGGTGGTTCGGTAAAAATACTTGCCTCATCCACACGCGCCAGGGGAGTTGGTTCTTCATCGGCATCCTGCTCACGACCGCCGAAATCGAGCCTGATCGACCGATGGCGGGCGGCTGCGGAAGCTGTACGGCCTGCATCGACGCCTGCCCGACCGGCGCGATNNCTGCATCGACGCCTGCCCGACCGGGGCCATCGTCCCGCTTGGGTCGCATTGGGCCGTCGATGGACGCCGATGCATCAGCTCGCTGACGATCGAGCATCGAGGATCAATTTCGCCGGAGCTCGGTGCGAAGTTTGACGGTTGGACCTACGGGTGCGATATCTGCCAGGAGGTCTGTCCGTTCAACCACCCCCGCCCCCACCAACCCGAGCGCGCCCCCCACACCCGCGAACCTGATTTTGCTCCTCGGCGCTTTCCCTCTTTGGTCGAGATGGCCGAGTGGAGCGAGCCGGATTGGGACCAAGCCACGCGCGGCTCGGCCACTCGGCGGGCTAGCCTGGCCCAGTGGCGGCGCAACGCCCGGATCAACCTGGGTAAACCCACGGAGTGAAGCGCGCAGTCGTCACCGGTGGGGCCGGGTTTTTGGGATCGCATCTGGTCGATCGGTTGATCGGTGAAGGGGTTGAGGTCGTGGTTTTGGACAACCTGATCACCGGCGACCTGCAAAATCTGGAGCACCACTTCGGGAATCCCTCCTTCCGATTTGTCAAGCAAGACGTGACCGAGTTCCTCTACGTCCCAGGTGATGTGGACTGGGTGTTCCATTTTGCGAGTCCAGCCAGCCCGGTAGATTTTGAGCGTTATCCCATCCAGGTCCTCAAGGTCGGGGCCCTCGGAACCCACAAGGCCCTGGGGCTCGCCAAAGAAAAGCAAGCCGCCTTTATGCTGGCGAGTACGAGTGAGGTCTACGGCGATCCTTTGATCTCTCCCCAACCGGAAACTTATTGGGGCAACGTCAATCCGATCGGACCACGGGGGGTCTATGACGAAGCCAAGCGGTATGCCGAAGCCATGACCATGGCCTACCATACCTTTCACGGATTAGATACGAGAATCGTCCGATTCTTTAACACTTATGGACCAAGAATGCGGATGGATGACGGCCGAGTGGTTCCGAATCTAGTGGGTCAGGCCCTGCGCGCGGAGCCGCTCACGCTCTATGGAGATGGTCAGCAGACTCGGAGCTTTGGTTACGTGGATGACATCATCGAGGGTGTTTGGAGACTCGCTCACGCCACTTTTCACGAGCCCGTCAACATCGGCTCGGATGATGAACGGACGATCGCGAACTTTGCCGAGGCAGTGTTGCGGGCGACTGGATCCGCTTCGGCCATCGAGCATCGTCCCGCCCTGCCGGACGACCCGCGCCAGCGTCGACCTGATCTTGGCCGGGCCCGGGAGCTCTTGGGATGGGCGCCTTCGACCTCCTTAGAAGAGGGGCTGGAGCGGACCATTGCCTGGTTCCGCTCAAAGGGCATCTAGGCGTGGGTTAGATCCAGATGAGGTCGGGACGACGCAGGATCGTTTCTGCTCGGTCAGGCCCTACGCTCAGCACCGCCGCCGGGCAGTCGCAGAACTCTTCGATGAACTCCACATAGCGCTTCACCGCGGACGGAAGGTCTTCCCACCGGCGGACCCCTCGGAGGTCTTCGGTCCAGCCTTCGAGTTCCTGCAAGACTGGCTCGACGGCGGCAAGCTCCTGTCCATCACTGGGCACGTGCTGGATGGCCTGGCCCCGCAGTTGGTAACCGGTCGCAACCTTGAGTGGCCCAAGTCCCGCCACCACATCGAGTCGGGTGATCACGAGGCCAGTCATGGAATTCAGCCGCGCCGAATGCCGCAATGCCACGAGGTCGAGCCATCCGCAGCGTCGCCCCCGACCGGTCGTGGTTCCATACTCCTGACCCTGCTCGCGAATCTGATCACCCAACTCCCCGGCCAATTCGGTCGGGAAAGGCCCCGAGCCAACCCGGGTGCTGTAGGCCTTGCAAACTCCCAAGATCGAATGAAGATCTCGGGGGCCGATGCCAGTACCGAGGGCTGCTCCCGCCGCAATGGGGTGACTGCTGGTGACGAAGGGGTAAGTCCCGTAGTCCAGGTCCAAGAAGGTCCCTTGGGCTCCTTCAAAGAGCACTTTCTTTCCGCTTCGAACCGCCTCCTGGAGCTCCCAGTCGGTGTCCATGACAAAGGGGCGAATGCGGTCTGCGAGGGGGGCGTACTCGGCAAAAATGGCTTCCGCATCCGCAGATTCGGAGCCAAGTTGGGCGAAGTAGGCATTTTTCTGGCCGACGACCTCGCCCAGCCGGGCGCGCAGTCGGTCGGGGTCGATGAACTCGGCCATCCGAATTCCATTTCGAGAAACCTTGTCTGTGTAGGCTGGGCCGATTCCTCGGCTCGTGGTTCCGATCTTGTTCTCGCCCCGCTGGTCTTCTTCGAGCCGGTCCTGAGTGCGGTGATAGGGGAAAACCACGTGGCTGGCCGGGTGAATTTTAAGCGTGCCAAGATCTGCCTGGAGCTGGCGTGTTTTGTCGAGCTCTTCTAGTAAGCCTTTTGGACAGATCACCATCCCGGCTCCGAGAATCGAGATGCAGCTGGGATGTAGAATGCCAGCCGGAAGGAGGTGGAACTTGAACGTTTTGTCGCCGACAATCACGGTGTGACCGGCATTGTTGCCGCCGCTATAGCGGACGACGTAGTCTGCCTCACCACCCAGCCAGTCAACCAGCTTGCCTTTGGCCTCATCGCCCCATTGGGCGCCGACGATCACCAGGGTGGACATCTCTCGTTTCAAGTTCCTTGGCGGTTCGCGCCAAGGGGGAAGTATACCGGGCTGGACTCTGGTTGATCAGGGCGTGTTGACCCAAGTGACCGCTCGGTCAAGGCCTTCTTGCACGAAAATCTCGGCCCCGCGAGCGGCCTTCTGGAGGCACTCGTCGATGACCTGTCGCTCATCCGGAGAAAAGCGTCCGAGCACATGGTCGACGCCCCCGATGCCCTTGCCGATGCCGACGCGGATCCTCGGGTAACGGTCGGTTCCGAGACTCTGGATGATCGAGCGATGGCCATTGTGGCCCCCGGCTCCGCCATGAGGTCGCATCTTGATCACCCCAGGTTCAAAATCGAGCTCGTCGGCGATCACCAGGACTTTTTCGACATCGATCTTGTAGTGGCTGACGATTTGCTTGATCGCGGCTCCGCTGAGGTTCATATAGGTGAGGGGCTTGGCCAAGAGCACCCTTTCCCATTGGCCAAAGACGGACTGAAAACGGCGGGTTTCGAGCTTGACCTTGTGCTCTTTTGCCAGCAAGTCAATGGCGTCGAACCCTACGTTGTGGCGCGTTCGGTCGTATTGGGGACCCGGATTTCCGAGGCCAACGACCAAGTACTCCGGGGGGAGTTGAGGTTCAGCGAGTCGTCGTCGAAACATCGGTCTTGGAGGGTGTCTCGATGCCAACCATCGGATCGAGCCGCCCGGTTTGCATCAAGAAGATCAGCAACCCGGCCAGCAAAAATCGATAGATGACGAAGCCGAGAGTCGAGCCTTTCCGCAGGTATCCGATAAGCCAGGCGATGCTCGCATAGCCCACGAAGAAGGACACGAGGGTAGCTACAATGGTGGGCAAGAGCTGGGCTCCCAAGATGGCGGCTCGCTCGTCATAGAGCTCCTTGATGCCAGCCGCGAAGATACTCGGCACGCTCAGCAAAAAACTAAACCTTGCGGCGGTGGACTTGTCGAAACCTGCAATGAAGGCGCCGGTCATCGTGCTTCCGCTGCGGCTACTGCCCGGGATCAGGGCCACCGCCTGCCACAGGCCGACCCAGAGTCCATCTCGCCAAGAGACGTCTTTCAGCTCCCGAGTTTGTTTTCCAAGTCGCTCGGCGACAATCATGAAGACCCCGACGACGATGAGCATCGTGGCGATCACCCACAGCGAACGGAGGCCTCCCTTGATCTGGTCCTCGAATAGGACTCCGCAGATCACGATCGGAAACGTACCGACAAAGACCGCCCAGCCCAGCCGGGCCTCGGGAGTTTTGGCCGCTTCGCCACCACGAAAGCTTCCGACCCAGCCCTTGATCGCGCCCCAAAGTTCTGTTCGGAAATAGATAAGTACGGCCAGAAGAGTTCCAAGTTGAATTACCGCGGTAAACCCGGCGCCAGGATCTTGCCAACCGGCCAGTGCGGGCAAAACCCGGAGGTGGGCCGTGCTACTGATCGGGAGCCACTCGGTGATGCCCTGGACAATGCCGTAAAGGATGGCTTGGATCAGATCCATAGGGGTTCGGGGGGCGACTCTAGTCCGAGCGCGCGCAGGACAAGATACCGAATCCGCTGGCTGGTCCGCCCGTCTCCATAGGGACTCCGTGCCTGAGCCATGATCTCATAATTGAGAGTATTCGCTAGCAAGAGTGTAGCTTCGTCGAAAATCCTGTCTTCTTCGGTGCCAATGAGCTTGGCAACTCCAGCGGAGACGCCCTCTGGCCGCTCGGTGGTGTCGCGGAGAATCAGAACGGGCTTGCCAAAGCTGGGGGCTTCTTCTTGGATTCCGCCGCTGTCGGTTAGGATGAGATTTGCTCGGCGCATCAGAGGAACAAAGTCCAGGTAGTCCGGCGGCTCGATCAGGTGGATCCGGTCGTGACCATCAAGCACCTCTCGCAAAGTGGCCCGCACGTCTGGGTTCAGGTGCATCGGCACGACCAGATGAATGTCCTCATGGGTCTGCACCAGCCGGTGCGCAGCATTGGCAATCCGCCGCTGTGGTTCGCCCCAGTTCTCGCGGCGGTGGGTTGTGAGCAGGACGATTCGCCCATCGATTTCGGGAAACCATTCCCGACTCGATTTCGCGGCAACGGCCTGAACCGCGTCGATGCCCGAGTTGCCGGTGACGAAGACGGTCTCGGCGGGGATGCGCTCCGCGAGCAAGGCCTGGGCTGATTCTTGGGTCGGAGCGAAGTGGTGCGCCGCAAACAGGCCGACGGCGCGACGATTGAATTCCTCAGGGAAGGGATTCCAGATCGTGTCGGTCCGCAATCCTGCCTCGATATGGCCAAAGGGAATCTGGCGATAGAAGGAGGCTAGCCCGGCCATGAAAGTGGTGGTGGTATCGCCTTGGGCCATCAGATAGTCCGGTTTCAGTTCTTCCATCGCATCCCCCAGGCCTTGCAAGATCCGGCTAGAAAGAGTGGTCAAACTCTGTCCAGAAGTCATGATGTCGAGATTGATATCAGGATTGATACCAAAAACCTCCAGGACCTGGTTCAGCATCTCGCGGTGCTGGCCGGTGGAAAGGACCTGGACTTGGCACAGCTCGGGGTACCGCTGAAATTCGAGAATGACCGGGGCGGACTTGATGGCGTCCGGACGGGTGCCGATGACGAAGGCGATCTTGGGCCTAGCCACTTCTCAGCACCACCAGGAGCAGCATTCCGCACAAGGCGGCGGCGATGGCATACATCACCCAAACAGTTTGGCGCTGGGAGAGGCCTTGTTGCAAAAGCGTATGGTGGACATGCCGCTTGTCGGCTTGGGTGATGGGCGAGCCGCTGAGGAGGCGACGGGTAACCACAAAGATCGCGTCGAGAATGGGGACTCCAAAGACGAGGATCGGGATCACGAGAGCGACCGCCGCCGCGGTCTTCATCGCGCCGACGATGCTCAGGCAGGCGAGGGTGAACCCGAGCAAATAGGCCCCCCCCGTCCCCATGATGATCTTGGCCGGGTTGTAGTTGTGCCGCAGAAACCCCATAGCGGCCCCCGCGATTGCGGCTGCGATGAGGGCTACGCGGGGTTGTTCGCCATATCCGGCGATCACGCACAAGGTTGATGCGCTGATCGTCGCGATCCCGGCCGCGAGGCCATCCACGCCGTCGATCGTGTCCATCGTCTTCGTAATGACAAAAATGTAGATCGCCGTGATCGGTACCGCTAGCCAAAGAACGCGGACGTCAAGATACGCGCCGTCGGAGAAGGGAACGCCGAACGTATTGATCTGGATCCGCCCGACGTTGTCGAAGGCAAATTGGACCACAATGCCCGCCAGCAGCAACAAAAGCGCCTGGATTTTTGCACTGTACTGGAACAAATCGTCCAGTGCGCCGATGACCACTAGCAATCCTGAGACCAAAAGAAGTCCGATGAGATACGGCGGAAACGGTTTGTTCGGATAGGCAAAAGGCAGCACCGCAAGCAACGCAACGACCAACCCGGCATAGATCGCGATTCCGCCCCATCGGGGGAGAGGTTCCTTGTGGATGCGTCGGTCATCCCGCTTGGGGTCATCCACCGCTCCCTTGGCAAAGGCCAGCTTTCGGACCCAAGGGGTGAGAAGCCAAGTCACGGCGAGAGCCACGGCAAAGGCGAGTAAGGGATAGCGGAATCCGGCCAGAGGCCGGCTCGCCTCGGCATTCATGAGAAGCCAGGTCACCCGTCGCTCCCCAAGCGTTCGACCTGACCATCTGTCAGTCGATACAATTCTAGACCAGCTTCCTTGAACAACTGGAGCGCAAAAGCGTCGGGATAGTCGCCCTCATAAGTCACTTTTTCGATTCCTGCATTGATGATCATCTTGGCGCACGTGTTGCAGGGTTGGCACGTGACATAAATGCTCGCCCCTTGGCAAGGGATCCCGATCATCGCCGCCTGAAGAAGGGCATTCTGCTCGGCATGAAGCGACCGGATGCAGTGCCCGGCCCGCATGCAGCCATCGGGCCAATCATGCTCGGGACCATCGGCCGGGCAGTGGGAGAGCCCTCGCGGGGCGCCGTTATAGCCGGTAGCCAAGATCCGACGGTCGCGCACGATCACGGCACCCACCTCGCGACGCCGACAGGTCGCCCGGGTTTTGACCAGGTGGGCGATCTGCATAAAGTAGGTGTCCCAGGCGGGGCGTTGATCGATCACGGCTTCTCCCCTGATTATGACGGGCGCGGGTAGAACGCGGGAATGGCGTTACTCTTTTGTTTGGTGCTCGGCGCGGTCGCGGGGCTTAGTAGTGGAATCTTTGGGATTGGTGGGGGAATCATCATCGTTCCTGCTCTCATCGCCGCTTTTGGGTTTACACAGCAAAAGGCCAATGGAACCTCGCTTGCCTCGCTCCTCGCACCGGTGGGGATCTTCGCCGTTCTCAACTATCACAAATCGGGGAACATCGACTTGCGATATGCCGGGTGCATCGCCCTCGGCTACCTCGGTGCCGCCTATTCCGGCAGCAAGTTCGCGATTTCCGTGAGTAGTGAGGCGCTTAGCCGAGGCTTTGGGATTCTGCTGATCGTCGTCGGATTATTGATGGTCACTGGGAAAATGGGTTGAACTCCTAGAGATTTTTGCCGCAAACCCGATACAAATCCCAGGAATCGACGTAAACTACGACTATCAAAGCTGAAGCGAGGAGGGAACGATGAAGTTCCAGACGATTACCGTATTCATGGTCACCAACGTGGCCGGCGAAGTTCATGTGGGGGTGACACGAAACCTCCGCAATCAGATGCAGCGCTACCGGAATGGGTCCGAGACACCTCCCGGTTGGAGCCTCCCGGTGGAGAAGCTCATCTTCTTTAGCCATTTGCCCCGGCTTGACTGGGCGTTGGCACTCGAGAAGACTCTTGTCCGGTTTTCGAGGCGGAGTCGCTTGGCGGTCGCCCGCAGACTCAATCCCGAGTTGAGAGACCTGAGCTTGGGAGTTTGGGAACCGCTCGTCTCCCATGCGGTGTTGGATTCAGACCTCGCGGCCCCTTGGTACGAAGCCCAGCCGACAACCGCGAGTCCCTGGGCCGATCGCAACTAGCACGCCGACCCAGTCAGCGTTACCCAACGGTCAGAGAGTCCAAAATCCGCTTCAACTGCTTCGGTCCTGATTCGTCCGAAGCGGCGAAGCTGATGAGGACCATCCACAGCCGGTTGCCCTTGCGGAAGATCACCGTGGTCTCCACCAGAGGAACACCTTCGACTTCCAAATCGTTCACGATGGCGTGGGCCTCGTCGGCTCCACGGACCTGGGCTGTGACCAGCGAGGGTCCTTTGCCGACTTTCACTCCCTCGGACTCGAGAGCCCTAGTTCGCTCGTTGAGAACCTCGTCGGCGACCAGGCGAGTCTTGGGGCACTGCCCGGGCTTGAAATCAAAAAACGTGAAGGAAACAAACAGCCCATCGGCTTCGGCCGAGGCCGACCGGAACCGCTTGGCGATCTGGGCGATATCCGGTTCTAGCTTGCTGCTGCCCCATTCCGGAGCCATCGGCAGACTGAAATCCAAGCCCGTATCTTGGAAGCTGTATCGCTTCCACGGACCCTGGGTCGCGGGCGTCGAGGCCACTGGGGCCGACGTTCCTTTGAGCGGAAGCTTTTGAATCGGGGCGCGGAAGTCAAGCGCCCAGACGTAGTGGCTCGGCACCGCAAAGTTTAGGTTCTGGCCGTCATTCAGTTGATAGCTGACGACCCCGACCGCCTCTCCGCGTTGATTCAGCAATGGACTCCCGCTATTGCCCGGGCTGACCGGGGCCGAAAACTGGATGACCTGTAGCCCCTCTTGCCTGCGCACTTGGTTGACGATTCCTTGCGAAATACTAAATTCCAACCCCTTCGGCGCACCAATCACAAAGGTCTGGGCTCCGATTTCGGGGACTTGGCGATTCACGCGCAGGGCCGGGCGGCCTTTGTGGTCGATTCGGATGACGGCAATATCTTGGCCCGGGTTGGCATCGATCACCCCGAGTACCCGGTAGGACTTTCCATCGGCAAACTTGACCGTTGCGGCTTGAGCTCCCTCCAGAACGTGATAGGCCGTGACCGCGATGCCATTAGCATCGACCAGAAAGGCGGTTCCATTTCCGATGACGCGGCCCTTGGAGTCGTGGACGTACAGCGTCATGACCGATTTGCTGGCCGATTTGTAGATCTGCTCCGCATTCTGGGCCGATACCCAGGCGGTCATCAATGGAAACAGCAAGACGAAAGAGGCTCGATTCATCGTAGGACTCCATGGAGTTCATGCCATGGATCGAGGCGCTTTTGTGGTCAAGCGAAGCAAGATTCGTGACAATTCTCTAAGATTGCCAGGTTCTTCCCGTTCTTCTCGGGTGTGAATCTGGAGAAGATGCGGGTAAAGAGTTCAGAGATGATCGTTCAATATGACTCCCCCTTTCAGATCAGCGGCGCATTCGAACCGAAAGGGGATCAGGGAACCGCGATCGCCACGCTCTTGGATGGAATCGAAAGCGGATATCGGTTCCAAACGTTGCTCGGCGCCACGGGGACGGGGAAGACCTTTACGATGGCGAGCGTTATCGCGCGCGCCCAACGTCCAGCGCTGATCATCGCCCACAACAAGACCCTAGCCGCGCAACTTTGCCAGGAGTTCCGGGCCTTCTTCCCTGAGAACTCGGTTCAGTACTTCATCAGCTATTACGACTACTACCAGCCAGAAGCTTATGTGCCGGGGTCCGATCTCTACATCGAAAAGGATTCCAGTGTCAACGAAGAGATTGAGCGCCTTCGACACGCGGCTACCCAATCGCTATTGCAGAGACGAGATGTCGTAATTGTGGCGAGCGTCAGTTGCATTTACGGTCTTGGTTCGCCCGACACCTATGCCGAAGGGGTTGTGACCTTTGAAACTGGTGTCGAGTTCAATCTGGATGAAGTCTTGACTCGATTGGTCCAAATGCAATTCACGCGAAACGATCTGGTATTGCAGCGCGGAACTTTTCGGGTGAAGGGGGATTTGCTGGAGATCCAGCCGAAAGACGAAGAGCTCGTGACGAGAGTCGAGTTCTTTGGCGATACCATTGAGCGCATCCGCATCGTCGACCCACTGACTCGAGAAGTCATCGACGAACCTTCCAAGTGTTCGGTTTTCCCCGCAACGCATTACGTCACTCCCTTCGAACGACTCGACGCCGTGATCGGCCAGATAGAACAAGAAGCCGAAGATCAATACAACTCCTTTGTGCAACAAGGGAAACTCTTGGAAGCGCAACGACTTCGGCAGCGCGTCGATTTCGACCTGGAGATGATGCGCGAGGTTGGTTATTGCAACGGAATAGAAAACTATTCACGCTACTTTGATGGCCGCCAACCCGGAGATCCTCCTTACACACTGTTGGACTTTCTTCCTAAGGATTCGTTGGTATTCATTGATGAATCGCACCAGACCTTGCCTCAAATCAAGGCGATGTTCAACGGTGACCGCCAGCGAAAGGGAGTCTTGGTCGAATACGGATTTCGATTGCCAAGTGCGATGGATAATCGTCCGCTCAAGTTCGAAGAGTTTTTGACCCGGGTCCCCCAAGTGGTGTTCGTATCGGCGACCCCCGGACCATTTGAACAGGAGAACACGAACCAAGTCGCCCAGCAGATTATCCGTCCGACCTATGTTGTCGATCCGATCATCGATATTCGGCCCACCAAGGGACAAATCGACAACTTGATTAACGAGATCCAGATTCGGGTCTTGAGGGGTGAGCGAACTTTGGTGACGACGCTCACCAAGAAAATGGCGGAAGATCTCACCAAGTATCTCAAGGATGTCGATGTCAAGGTGAACTACATCCACAGCGAGGTTCACTCGCTTGAGCGCCCCGAGATCCTTCGCGATCTGCGCCTGGGGGTCTATGATGTGGTGGTTGGGGTGAACCTACTTCGGGAAGGATTGGACCTTCCCGAGGTGACCCTAGTCGCGATTCTCGACGCGGACAAGGAAGGATTTCTGCGATCCGAGACTTCGCTCATTCAGACCATCGGCCGGGCGGCTCGGAATGCGGATGGCTTGGTCATTATGTATGCCGATACCGTCACCAATTCGATGCAATCGGCCATTGACGAAACCAACCGCAGACGCGAGATCCAACAAGCCTATAACGATCAGTATGGGATGCAGCCTCGCACCGTGGCCAAAGAGGTCCGAGAGACGATTCGGGGTTATGAAAAAGTCGCGGAACTCGCCGCCCAATATGATGCCGAGACGGAAAACAATATTGGGAAGGATGGCCTCCCGATCCGAGTCGAAGATGTTCCCCTACTGATCGCCAATCTTGAGAAAGAGATGAAAGACTTGGCGAAATCGATGGAGTTCGAAAAAGCGGCCGAAGTACGAGACGAAATCCATCGCTTGCGGCAGATCATCGGCGTCGGAGAAGGAAAGACGACCCGAAAGCGGCCCAAGCGATTCGAAGTGAAGCGCTAACGCGGAGCGAGAATCCATTCCCCCGAGTCGAATGTCAGATACTTTCGACTCGTATCGGGATGATCCAACGTCGCGAGAATCTTGCCCTCCATCGAGCGAACTTGCACGGTTGCCGGTCCTGCAATCGGTCCCATAGACTCCCCGGCGGGGACAAAGTGTTCGCCTTCTATGAAAGGAACTTGCGAGGCCTTCAGGATCCAGTGCGGACTAGCGGTTTGCTTAAGATACTCTTGCAGGACCGAGGGTTCATCCTGTAGCGTGTAGTTGTTGTTCTTGCGGTGCTTGACCAGCAAGTTGTTGCTATTGAAGTAAGTGATCGCCTTGACTCGGGGATACTTCTTCTGAAGGCTTGAATAGAGTTGCCGGATGTTGCGAATCGCAAAAGCTGGGTCGGGCTTATTCTCTAGGGCCGAGAAGTGAGTCGTCGCATATTCGGCGATGAAGATCGGCTTCCGGGTGGCAAAGGTTTTGTAAACGTAGTCAAGCTTGTCGGTTGGGAGAATATGACGAGCTGGCTTGCGAGGATCTTGATCAAAGTAGGTCACGTTATACATATTCACACCGACCCAATCCACCCATTCATCGCCGGGATAATAGTCAAGAATCGGCCGAATTGGCGTGGTATACGGGCAGTAGATCATCGCCACGTTGGGCGCCTCCTCGCGAAAGACGTTGGTGATCAACCGAAACTTATCCTTGAATTGGATAGGGTTTCCGTGATACTTCACCCATGGGCCATTGACCTCGCTGCCGAATCGAACAAAGATCCGGGCACCGGAGCGAAAGAGGTCGCGGGCTAGCCCCCGCAGGTACGCGTCGTCTCGAACTTGGTCGAGCCCGTCGTTGGGTTCCAGGGCAATGTGGACAAACCGGTCCTCTTCAGCCAGTTTTCGAATCCAGTCCACCGGGGCGGGTCGGCCATACCCCAAGTAGAAGAAGTACATCGAGTGCCGCCGTCCGATGATCGATTCCCACTCATCGGGCAGGTTGCGATTTCGGCCCGTGGAGTCGCGGTACCGTTGCTTCAGGCTGGGGTCGAGGTCGATGTAGGCGCCCAAAAGGCACCCCGTCGCGGGTTCATGTTTGGCCAGTGGAGGGACTCCTTTGGGAAAAACGCTGACCCGAACGTCCACGGCGGGTTCGGCAACCTGCCGAACCGTTTCATGAACAGTGCATCCGGCGGTTAGCAGAGTCAGACCCCACAGGCCCAATAGAATCCAAAAATGAACGGTTTTCATCTCAAACCCCCGGGGTCTCTGTGGAATGTACCAGTTGGGATATGGCTGGGATGAGAAAGCAGGGGGAGCGGGCATCACTTCGCGGGGTCTTCATGACCCAGAGCCCAAAGGCCATCGCGGCAACCTTGGCCCGGACCTTCTTTTGGGTTGCCTCGTTGTTCGTCGTGGTCGGGGCTGTGAGCCAGTGGCCGATCACAGAACTCCACCTCCCCGAAAACTATAGCAAGATCCTCAATGCGGCCTTCATGGTCTCAGCTGCGCAGATTATCGGGTACCTCGCGGCGGGCAGCCTTGCGCTCTATCTTCTTGTTGCTCGTCTGGTCAATCGGATTTTTGTAGCCCACCAGGCCGTCGTCGATAGCCAAGTGGAGATCCTCACCCGGCTGGCCAGTGCGGCCGAGATGCGCGACGGTGCGACCTATGAACACTGTTACCGAGTCGGCCGGTTTGCCCAAGAGATTGCGATGCACATGGGGGTCGCCGAAGGAAGCGCCAAGCTCCTCTTTCTGGCCGCCCAGCTGCACGATATCGGCAAGATCGCGGTTCCAGATTCAATCCTGCACAAGCCAGGGCGACTCGATCCCGATGAAAGGAAGATCATGGAGTGGCACGTTCGGGTCGGTGGAGAGCTTCTCGAGGGCGTCAGCTCTCCGATGCTTGAGCTGGCCGAGGTGGTCACTTGGACCCACCACGAGAAGTGGGATGGAACGGGGTATCCCAACCGGCTGAAAGGGGAAGAAATCCCGCTGGAGGGACGCATCGTCGCCGTGGCCGATGTCTTTGATGCTCTCACCCAGCGCCGCCCCTATAAGGAGCCGATGCCCCTGGAAAAAGCGATCGCGATCATCAACAACGACAGTGGCACCCACTTCGACCCCGAGGTGGTAGTCGCGTTCAACAAGGCCCTGCCAAGGCTCAAGATGATCATCGACCGAAATGGGGAGTACTCCGGAGGCGGACACCTTCACATGCCCGAAGAAGTGGTCCACCAGATCCTGACCACCGAGAACTTCAAGAAGGCGGCCTAGTCGCCGGGCGGCCCGGGGCCAATCCCGACCCAGGGGCCCCGACGCTTCGCGTCGCCCTGGATCCCGCCCCGCCCTCAAGGTGCGGCAAATTCCACCACCGGCCCTGACCCCTTCGCTGCATTCGAAAGATCGATTGCTGACCCCGCCGAACCCGTCAATCGCGCAAGCTCGGCTTGAATCTTTTCGAGCTCCGCCTGATTCAGCACCGAGTAGGGCCCAATCTTCTCGCTCGACCGGGCGATCAAAAACGCCACCGGCCCCGCCGTCACCTGATATTGCTCGGCATAGTGCCCATCGACGTCGGGAATCACCGCAAAGCCAGGCTTGTTGGCCGCGACCCAGTCGGCCGCGTCCTTCTCCGTGCCGGGGATCAGGCCGATCACCGTCACGCCCTTGGGGCGGGCCTTGGCCACAAGTTCAAAGTAGGCCAGTCGCTCGCCGGCGTTCTCCAGCGACCGAGGAATGAAAACGGCCAGAACAGGACCTTTTCGCAAGAGGTCGAGCAGCGAGTAGTGCTCTTGGTCGCGCGGCGCTTGACCCTTAAACGTCGGGGCCAAGCGGTCGCGCGGAACATCGGCGTGAGGGAGACATCCTCCGCCCAAGAGCCCGCAACCCAAAACAAAAATCCAGATCCAGTTCCTCACTGCGTTTCTCTACGACGAAACAGGTCGACAGCCAGCATCGCCCAGCCAACCAAAAAGCAAATTCCGCCAATGGGGGTGATGGCCCCAAGCCACCGGATCCCAGAGACCGCGAGCAGATAGAGGCTCCCCGAAAAGATCACGATCCCGGCGGCCCAAAGGCTCCCGACTCTCGGACGAACCCGATCCGAAAGAGGCAAGAACCCGAGGGAAACTAAGGCAAGACCGTGTAGCTGGTGATATTGAATTCCGGTCTGCCAGACTTGTCGCCCATAGGCCGTGAGGACATCCTCCAGGGCATGGGCGGCAAACGCGCCCAACCCCACGCTCAAAAAGCAGAAGATCGCTCCGACCCCGGCCCAAAATCTCATCCAGAAGGAAGGCTACCACCTTCCGGATGGGGGTCAGAGGCCCGTCATGGAATTCGCGACTTGCAAGCTTCCGTGGCCCAGGTTCGGATCGCCGAGAGGAAGACTGCGCCCAAGCGCACTTTGCAGGTCGCTATAGGTTGCGCCCGGACGTCGGTTGACTACCTTGGCCGCCAGGCCGGAGACCAGCGGAGCTGAGAACGAGGTGCCCCAGCCCGCAGCCCATCGCTGGCCGAGGAAGGGAAGATAGACCGCTTCGCCGGGTGCCGAGACCCAGGTGAGGTCCGCTCCCGCATTGCTGAACAGACTGCGGCGATTCCAGGTGTTCACCGACGCCACGCCCGTGACCTTGGGCAAGCTTGCTGGGTAACTGGGGATGTTGGTCAACCCGTCGTTCCCGGTCGAAGCTACGAGGATTACTCCCTGATCCGAAACTTGGGCCGTCGTCCGTTCCAGTTCGGGGGAATAGACATAGGTGTTCAGGCTGAGATTGATCACGCGAGCGTTTCGTGCCGTCGCATCGTGGATTCCTTGGATCACGTGGAAGAGCCGACCCGTACCGGATTGGCCAAAAGCCCGAATCGGCAGGATGCGAGCATTGGGCGCCACCAGCCGGATAGCCCCGGCGACCATCGTTCCGTGCCCGAGTCCGAGCGGGACACTGTTGATGGCAGGGTTCGAGAGGGCCGAAGGCTCAAACCGGGCGGAGTGTCCCTTTGAGACGAACCTCCAGCGCCGACCCAGGAGCGGCGTAGTGGTCGGATTGATCAAGGCAAGGACTTCGTCGGAGAGTCCGCGGAGCTCCGACCCATCCCCCGATGGATCCAGATAGTCGATTCCGGGAACCAAGGAGTGCCGAAAGAAGGAGTGTCCACGATCCACTCTCGTGTCGATGACCGCGACGATCCCACTGCCCGTGCCGTGGGCATACCAACTTGAGGCAATTTGGGCCTGAGAAACCGCTCTTTGTCGGACGAACTCGCTCGGGACCGAGCGCCGGAAGAAATCGACCGGGAAGCTCCTGTCGATCTCGTTTTGCAGATCGCGAATCCCCGAAGACTGGTATCGGTCGAGATCCAATATCGGGAGCTGCACCACTTGGTCCCGTTCGACCGAGACGTCGTCATCGGTATCGTCCGAGATCTGCTGAATCAGAAGGTCGGGGTTGCGCAGAAGGGGATCGACCACGCTGTGGATGGGTTGGCCGTTCACCGTGGCTTCAAGTTCAAGCTGGTACTGGGCAAGAAACGCCGCGAGCGGGACACTTTCGGTGTAACGCAGGATGTATCTCGATTGCCCGTGAGCAAACCCCGAAAGGGCAACGGCACTAACTGCGAGGATCCAACTTCTCATCTTCATTTTCGATCTCCACTTCGAGAAGAGGGCCGTCTTCCAAGACTTGGAGCCTTAGAATCTTTTCACCCTCAGGAAGGACCATCGTGAATTGGCCGTCTTCATCGCTGGTGGTGAGCCAGGTTTTCTCGGTGCCTACGGTCACGGCAGAGCCCGCCGCGGACTCATACACTCCTGCAATTCGCACACCACTACTCTCTTTTTCAACGCGAATTTCCAGCGTGGCATCATCAAACTCGTAGCGAGACTGGCGAGCTTGCTGGGTTCCAGAGCGAAAACCGGCAACGGGACCTGCGGATTGAAAGACGAGCCGACCGCGAAGAGGCGACGTACTCTTGGCAAGATTGGGGATGAGGGCCTTGGCCCGCTGGACCCAGTTCTCCGGGGCTTCCTCTCGGCTGGCTTTGTGGACTCGGCGGAGAAGTTCGACCTCCTTCATGGAAGCCGGATCGCTCTCAATGGCGGCGGCCACTTGGGGGCTGGCAATTCCGCGTGCGTAGTCGATGAGGTGTTCCCAGGTGATCTTCACGATTGATTCCTTCGGTTTCTATGGGGTTGTGGAGATGAGGTTTGATGCACGGAAAAGATCCGATTCACCAAAAAGTGAAAAAGTGGACCAGAGGCCGGGGTGTTCCCACTCGGCTCGGGTGCGGTCGGTCGCGAGTCGGAAAGCCTCGGGCGCTTCCGCCGACGTGAGGGCTTCATAGAATGCGGTCATCCAAAAGGCGGTAGGGCCGTCAGCCGCATCCCACAGACTCGCGATCACCGTCCGAGATCCAGCGGCCAAGAGGGCCTCGATGAACCCTTGGGATTCCAATCCGACCTCGACGCTTGAGACGCCGGTGCTGCATCCGCTGAGAACGGTGAGTCCGGCGGAAAGCGAGCGCTGGAAGACATCGAAGACCGTCCAATCAAATCCGGCGAGTCGCATCGAGCTCAGGAGGGGCTGGTCTTCCCGAACGATGCCATGTGCGGCCAGATGGATCCAGCCGGCCTGGCCAATCTGGGCATCGAGCTCATCGAGCGTCCGGACCGACGGGGTCCCCAGGATCCGGCTGAGGGTCGCGAGCTCGGTCTCGATTTCGGGAGCAAGGTCATCCCCCGAGCCGACCAGCAAGCAGCCCCGACCCTCCCGAGGTGGCCGAGTTCGAATCGCGTGGAGGAGACTCGCATTGGGGATCGTCGCGACCTGGTGTCTTTGATAGAGCCGGTCGGATCCGATCGGAAGGGCGTGGATCGGCAAGGTGGCCAACGGGCCGTCCCGCCCGATCGAGCTTCGGGCCGGGGCGTCGGCCAGAACGGGCGCAAGCAGATCCGCCGCGGCTGCTAGCGCCTTCTCCGCGAGCCGCAACCCGCCAGGGGATGTCCGGGTTCGGTTGAGGTGGAAGTAGTGGGCTTGCTCGGCCAGGGCCTCGGTTGACCCGAGGACATACTCCCGCACCGTTTCTCCTTCCAATACATAGCACGAGAGCAGTCCCGAGTCGGAGAAGAACTCGATGATTCGCTCGCCAGGCAAAGGTGTTGGGATCTGAGTTTCGGCGAAAAGTGGCGTTTCGCCGAGCCTCACTATAGAGGGCGTCGGCGGCATCGTAATCTTGCAGGCCCATCAGCACGACGGCAAAGTTCCGCATTACGATGGCGAGGTCGTCGTGGGTCTGGTGAGCGGTCAGGACCGGAATCGCGGCCTCGAACTCCGCCTTCGCCTCTTCAAGCCGGTCCAGTCGGTGGAGCGTATTGCCGAGGTTTGCTCGGATCCGGGCCGCGCGGAACTCGTCGCCGTTGGCGAGAAAGACGTCGATCGCTTGGTTGCCGATCTCAAATGCCCGCTCGTATTGCCCCAAGTAGGCGAGGGCTTGGAGCATTGTGACCGCCGTGTTGCCCTGCTCGATTGGGGCTTCGGCAAAGCATTTCCAAGCCGCTTCGTAATTCCGTAGGGCGCTCTTAGAATGCCCGGCTAAGAGGTGAGTGTGCCCATGGATCCGGTGCGCCTTACCCATGCTCAAGGGGTCCTTCAACCTACGAGCCAGCTTGAGGGCGACCTTGGCCAGAACCCGGGCTCGGGAGAGGTCTTGGCGAATCACCGCCATCGCTTCCTGAACGAGTTCCGAAACGGTTTCAGGGGTTGCGAGTTCCTTGGGTACCGGAACTTCGCTCTGACACGTCTTGACCCAATCGTTTACGGTCACACGATCCCCCGGGACCGTAGCGCCGACTTCAGCGCTTCAAGGCAGCAGGCCCGGGCACTTCCTATCGACCCGATCTGCAATCCGAGTTCCCGTGCGACTTCATCGTAGGGGCGGGGCGGATCTTCCAAAAAGAGCATGGTGACCAGCTGACGGCACTTCTCCTTGAGCGACTCGACCGCTTGTCGAATCACGAGGTTCTGCTCGGATTGTTGGAACTCCTGTTCCATCGCCGAGTCTCCCGGGAGGTCGTATTCGGGAAGCGCCTCGGTCCGGGCAAGTTTGCCCCTAAGCCGAATCGCATGGCGCAACGCCGTTTGCCGAATCCATGGGGTTAGGTTGTGCGTGGTCTTGAGGTTGCCGAGATTTTTGAAGAGTTCGACAAAGCCGTATTGAAAGGCATCGGGCTGGTCACTCTCAGGGACCCGGGCTGACCGCAGGAGAGCGAAGATATAGCCGGAGTAGCGTTCGACGAGCCTTGCCCAAGCGTCACTAGGGCCTTCCGGACATCGGGGGCATCTTCCCAGTCAGAACGCTTCATTTGTCAGACCAAGCCTGAACTTGGGCACCGCGTGGCTCACCCCCGAGCAAGATCCTCCCCCTCATCGGGTGAGGAGTGTACCTGCGGGACTCCCGAGGCTCGTGAAGTCAAAATGGTGCCCAAGACTGGACTCGAACCAGCACGCCCGTGAAGGCACTAGTACCTGAAACTAGCGCGTNNTACCAATTTCGCCACCTGGGCAGGAGGAACAGAAGGATACCCGCTCTCCGCAATCGGGTGGACCCCCCGTTCTGATCTGGACTCCCCCGGGTGACTTGAAGGTCGGGGGCTTTCGGGCGATCAACTCGGATACACTTTCCTTTTAATGAAACCTTCGGTGCTGGTGCTGGGGTCGGGGCCGATCCGGATCGGCCAGGGGATCGAATTCGATTACTCCTGCGTTCACTGCGTCTGGGCTCTGCAGCAGATGGGATACCGGGCCATCCTGATCAACAACAATCCCGAGACCGTCAGCACCGACTTCGACACCGGCGATGCCCTCTACTTTGAACCCGTCACCGCCGACGACGTGGTCAAGGTCGCCCAAAATGAGGGAGTGATCGGCGTGGTTTGCCAGTTTGGGGGACAAACCGCGATCAATCTCAGCGAAGAGCTTGAGCGCCGGGGAATCCCCGTTTTGGGGACCTCCCCCGAGGCCATCGCCGCTGCCGAGGACCGAGACCGATTCGAGGCCCTTCTCACCGAATTGGACATTCCCAAACCGCCCGGTCGAGCCGTGCGCTCTCTCGCCGAGGCGCAAGAGGTCGCCCTAGAGATCGGGTACCCGGTGCTGGTTCGGCCAAGCTTTGTTCTCGGAGGCCGGGCGATGGAAATCGTCTACGAACCCAGCCAACTGGAAGGTCTTTTTGCCGAAGCCGAAGCCGCTAACCCTGGGCAACCGGTCTTGGTGGATCGCTATCTGAGCGGCACCGAAGCCGAAGTCGATGCCATCAGCGATGGCCTTACCGCGCTCTGCCCGGGCCTTATGGAACACGTCGAGCGGGCCGGGGTGCACAGCGGCGACAGCATGGCCGTTTATCCGCCCCAAACCATCTCGCACAAAGTCCAGGCCCAGATGGTCGATTACGCCCAGCGCCTGGCGATTGCGCTCAAGGTCAAGGGCATGATCAATGTCCAGTTCGTCCTCGATGGCGAGCAAGCCTATGTGATCGAGGTGAACCCCCGCGCCAGCCGCACAGTCCCTTATCTCAGCAAGGTCACCGGTATCCCGATGGTGCAGCTCGCGACCCGGACGATGATGGGAGTGACTTTGGCTGAGCTCGGCTACCCCGGCGGACTTTGGTGTTCAAGCGGCAAGAAGCCCGACGGCGACCCTTCCCCGTATTCGCCCCGAGTCTCTGGAAAGGTCGTGACTGGTCAGGAATATGGCAAGGGAGAGATCGCCCAGGGGCACCTCGTCGCCGTCAAGGCCCCGGTGTTTAGCTTCCAGAAGTTGCAGCGGGTCGAACCCAGCCTCGGCCCCGAAATGAAGTCCACGGGCGAGGTCCTTGGTGTGGACTCCACCTATGAAGGGGCGCTCTACAAGGCCCTGATCGCCAGCCACGTCACGTTCAAACCGGGCAAGCACGTCGTCCTCACCCTCAACGATCGAGACAAGGAACGGGGGGTCGAAGTTGCTAAGCGGCTGCACGACGCCGGGTACTCCTTGGCCGCGACGTCCGGGACTCACCGGGCCCTGGAATTGGCAGGGATTCCAGCCCTTCGGGTTCACAAGATCCAGGAGGATTCCCCGTCGCTCCTCGACCTGATCACCAGCGGGGAAGTGAGCCTGATGATCAACACCCCCGACCTCGCCCGGACCAGTACCCAAGAGGCGATGCGCATCCGTCGAGCCTGTATCGAGAGCGGCATTGTGTGCCTCACCAACATCGACACCGCCGAGGCCCTCAGCCGCAGCATCGGCTATTACGATGGAACTCTCCAAGCCGATTGCCGACCCTACCACGAATACCTGGTGGGCGCGGTATCTTAAATCCATGTCGGAAGAGCGGGATGACAACGAGGGCAAATTCGATCAGCCACCGGCGTTTTTCCCTTATCAAGACGAAGATGAGACCGCCGAGCGCCCCGACTTTGGCGAGCCGATCGAGGTGCAAGTCGAAGGTGTCTTCGCGGCTGAATCCCGGGGTGATCTTCAGCGATTTGTGCTCTTGAGCGATGGTCTTCGCAAGGTGCCGATCCTGATCGGAGCCTTCGAAGCAGCCGCCATCACCATGTGTCTGGACGGCGTCCAGCCCGATCGGCCGCTCACTCACGATTTGATGAAGACTGCTTTGGAAAAGCTTCAATCCGGAGTCCTCAAGATCGTAATCGATGATCTCTGGAGCACGACCTACTACGCCAAGGTCTTCCTCAAGACCGCCCGGGAAGAGATCATCATCGACGCCCGCCCCTCTGATGCCATCGCCCTGGCGCTCCGCTTCGAATCCCCGATCTATGTGGCCGAAGGGATCCTGGAGCAGTCGAGCCAGAGCTAGAGCCCGAGAAGCGGCAAGATCTCTTTCAAATCCCGGATCTCGACATCAGGAGCCGGGCTTCCGGCCGGAAGCTCTTCGGGCTTCGCGTCTCCTGTTGCGCTGGGAGGGATGTCGCTCGGCTTCCGAATCCATGCCGTGCGCCAGCCGGCTTCGATTGCGGGCAAGATATCGTGCTTGTAGCTGTTGCCCACCATCAGCGTTTGGTGGGGTTCCAACGAGTGAGCCGCGAGCGCCCGGGCAAAGACCTCGGGAATCGGTTTCCCAAACCCCATTTCGCCTTCGATCAAGATCGGGTTGAAGTAGGATTCGATGCCCAAGGTTTGAGCTTCTTGGCGCTGGATATCCGCCGGACCATTTGTAATCAGCCCCATCGGATACCCCTTTTCGCGCAGCACATCGAGAACCTCGAGGGCATCGGGAAAGAGCGTCAGGCGTTCGTCTCGGATTCGGGCGTACGTGTCGCCTAGAGCCTTGGTCAGGGTTGCGTCCGCGATCCCGACCCGCTCCAGCGTCAAGCGCATCTGCTCGTTGCGGGTTGGCTCGCCGGTGCGGCAGTACTGCTCGTACCAGCCCGAGGCCTTGAGGTCGGCACCAAAAACTCGGAAGGCGGCCGCCCAATGGAGCGTCATCTCGTCCGTGGTGTAGCCCGGAATCGGGTGGAGCTCGAACGTCTCCCGGAGAGCCGCCTTGGCCGCGTCCCAATAGCCGCAGAGAGTGTCGTCAAGGTCAAAGTAGACCGCCCTTACGTCTTGGAACATCATCGGAACTTCATCGCCTCGCGAACCATCTCCATCGTCTGGCTGGCTACTTCCCCAGCTCGCAAAGCGCCGTCGGCCAAGATGTCGCGCACATCGTCGTCGCTCAGGGCGGCCCGCCGTTCGCGCATCGGCCGCAGGTATTCCAGAAGGATCTCGGTGAGTTCCTTTTTGCTTTGCATACAGCCGCGTTCACCGGCGACGTCCTCGGCCCATTGCTGCTCCCAGTTCGGCGAATAGAGCCGGAGGAACTGGCACACCGCGCACCCCTCGGGCACTCCCGGATCGGTCTTGCGCAGTTTGGTCGGGGTGGTGAAGGCATTCTTAATTTTGAGAGCAATCGCGTCTTCGGTGTCGCTCAAGTAGATGCAGTTATCGTAAGACTTGGACATTTTCCGCATGTCCAGCCCCGGCACCTTGGCCCGATTCTCGTCCTCGGGGATCATGTATTTGTACGGGGTAAAGACTTCGGTTTTGTAGAGGCGGTTGAATCGGGCCCCAATATCGTTTCCGATTTCCAGGTGCGGAGCTTGGTCGCGCCCCACCGGGACTCCCAGCGGCCGGTAGAGCAAGATATCCGCCGTCTGGAGGACCGGATACCCGAGAAGTCCGTAGGGCTCTCGCTCGGTTCCGCCCATGTCTTGCTGCTTTTCCTTGTACGTCGGCACTCGTTCTAGCCAACCGAGTGGGGTGATCATGCTGAAGAGCAGGTAGAGCTCGGCGTGTTCCTTGACGTGCGATTGGCGGAAGACGACCGACCGCTTTGGGTCGATCCCCGCTGCGATGAAGTCCTTGGCGATTTCAATTGAATTGTCGCTGGCCGCGCCCGAATCCTCATACATCGTCGTGAGGGCGTGCCAATCCGCCACCATGCAAAAGAGCTCGTAGCCCTCCTCCTGCAACTGCACCCAGTTGCGCAGGGCGCCCTCATAGTTTCCGATGTGGAGCTGCGGGTTAGTGCTCCTCATCCCGCTCAAGATTCGCTTGTTGCTGCTCATAACAATGTGCGCCCAAGAAGGAGCTTTTCGAGAAGCTCTCGCCCCGGCATCAAGACCTTCGAGACGATACTCAATTCGGGACTAATCCATCCCAGCATCAGGATGCCGAGAAACACCAGCGACCCCGTGGTGAGGTTCCATCGCACCCACTGATGTCGAACCGGCGGCGACATGAAGGTCCCCGCGATCCACATCCCGTCCAGGGGACCAATCGGCAACAAGTTGAAGAGGAAAAGGGAAATGTTGACCAAAACCGCCAGGGTCAAGAAGATCACGAGTCCCGAGGGAAGAGCGCTCGCGCCGAGCCGCAGAACGATTGCGCAGATCCCGGCGATGAGAAGGTTGCTGACCGGGCCAGCAATGACGGCGGAAAAGTGGTCCCAGCGAGGATTGCGCATCTTGTTCGGGTCCATCGGCACCGGCCGACCCCACCCGAGCCCGAATCCAGCCATGCTGCTCAGCACGATCATCAGGGTCCCCATCGGGTCTAGGTGGTTGAACGGATTCATCGTGACCCGGCCAAACATGCGCGGGGTGGGATCCCCGGCCGAATCGGCGACCTTGGCATGTGCGTATTCGTGGATCGCCAAGGAAAGCAGCACGATCGGAAGGATGTAGAGGAAAAGGGCAGCAGTTGGCATTTATTTCAAAAGGTCTGGGGGCAGGGTTTCGCGGGCAAACATCTCGTCCCAGGTCTCGCGGCGCTGAACCAGCAAAAAGTCCCCCGAGGAGCGCAAAAGCGCCGTCGCCGGCCTGGGGTACCGGTTGTAGTTGCTGGCCATTGATGAGTTATACGCCCCGGTGCAGAGAACTTGGAGCAGATCTCCCGGCTTTATTGCGGAGGAAAGTGAAATCCCATCGAAGAGTTGGTCGGTTTCGCAGTGCTTTCCGGCCACCGTGACCGTTTGCCGGTCCTCCGAGTCGTGGAAGTCGAGGACCTCATACCTTGCATCATAGAGCGCCGGTCGGGGATTGTCGCTCAGCCCTCCGTCCACGCTGACAAAGGTCCGCCCGGGGGTGGGCTTGATGTTGCCCACCGTGTAGAGAGTCACCCCGCTCTCGGCTACCAGCGATCGCCCGGGCTCTTGGACGAGGATTGGATCGAGGCTGGATCCTTGTAGCTCTTCTTGGATCGCCCCCACCAAGAGGCGGCAATACTCCTCGATCGGCATCGGCGATTGTTCGGTGTAGCGGATGCCGAGGCCACCCCCGGCGTTCAGGACCTCGCAGGTCCAGCCGAATTCGGCGTGCATCTGGCGGGCAAACCGGGCCAGAGCGGCTCCTGCGCCGCGTTGGGCCTCGGGGTCCAGGAGTTGCGACCCGACATGGCAGTGGATCCCCTTGACCGGGAGCTGGTTTTCCAGCGCCATTTGGAGCGCACGGCGGGCAGAACCGTCCCCAATGTTGAACCCAAACTTGGTGTCTTCTTGCCCGGTGCTGATCTTGGCGTTGGTGAGTGGGTTCACGCCGGGCGCGAGGCGCAGGAGCAAATCTGGCATTTCGCCCGCCGCCCGGCCCGGAGCCTCGCCCTTCCCCGTGGATCCAGGCTCCGTAGCTTGTGCCTCGGTTTGGTGCCCACGGGGACTGCGCCCCGGGCGGCGGGAAAGGATCCGAAGTTGCTCCAACTCCTGAAAGTTATCGACGACAATCTGGTGAACGCCGTGCTCGATCGCGGCTTCGAGTTCTTGTGTGGACTTGTTGTTGCCGTGAAGGTGGCACCGGTGGGCTGGAACTCCAGCGCGCAGAGCGGCCTCGAGTTCGCCCTGGCTGGCGCAGTCGATCAGAACGCCTTCATCGGCGACGATCGCGAGGAGGGCCAGGGTCGAATTGGCCTTACTGGCATAGGTGAGCTGCGATCTGCTTGCGACTGCGGTGAAGGCGGCTTGGTACCGGCGGATCCGCGCCCGCAGACTGGCTTCGTCGAGGACGTAGAGCGGGGTTCCGAACTCGGCGGCCAGCCCCTCGGCCTGGGTACGAGTCAATTGGAACCGGGAATCCATGGCTATGGATTATGGCCCCGTCAGCGCGTAGGGGATCTCGAGGAGCTATTTGGGGCCGATGGGGGAGCGGTGGCGGAGTGATGTGAGAGGATTCGGTCGGTAACCTGGAGTTCTCTCATGTTGCCCCCCGGTACACGCACGACCAAGCTACTCGGGAATCTGCACCCAGTGGGGGATTCGGAACCACTTGCCATCAACGACCACCAATCGCCGATCAACATCCAGCCGGGCGGCGAAATAATGGTTGCCTTGCCGAAGCGCCACCCTGCGCTCAGGTAGCGCACCTGAGGCTTCCACCGCCACAATCCGAAAGGAATCGCCATCGGTTCCAAGCTGAACCGATTTCGAATGATCCAAGGACGTCTTTTTCCCAGCAGCCTTCACCCCGGCATAGTTCGCCGCGGCTCGCAAGACTTCACCTGTCTGAACGTCTACGATGAAAGTGACAATCATCGTTAGCTCTCCGTTTTCGCCTCTCGTTCCTGCCGGAACAATGTCGAAGGCTTGGGTGATCAGTGCTTTTTTCTGCTCCTTGATGCGGGCATGCCGGGCCGAATGAGGGAAATCTTCGGTCGGACTGGAGAGGTAGGCGAGCGACTGGATGCCGTCAAGGATCTCGAACCCCTGATCTTCGGACTTTCTCAAGTAGGACTGTACGGCCGATGACCGGAGCTGATCCGTGTTTTGAGCAAGCCCAACCAGAGGCTCGTAGTCCACAGGAATGGTTCGTACTCCGGAGGTGGAAGGGAACCCCAAGTGCAACGAGAAGTTGCCTGTGATCCCCATGCCGTTGCTACATGAGGATCCGGGGATAGTATTGATCAACGTGAAGTAAGCATTGTCCGCGGCAGTGCTGTCGGGGGTCCACTTCAGGTCCATCAAGGATTCGGACATTCCCAGGACTTCGGCCAGACGCCTCAGCCGAGATTGGGATTCTTCCACGGAGAATCGCACTGTCGGACGACCGAAAATGGCTCCAGAGTTTTGCGTAAAGGAGAGCTGATTAAACCCGATTCCAGGCATCCAGCCCGCCGTCATTGAGATGTCCTGGAACTTGAAGATGATTATGCTCTTCGAAGCGCTAGATGTGTTGTAGCGAAAATCGATCAGCCCGATCCCGAGCATTGGACTTTCAGGATGCTGGAAGATTAAGTCATTAGGAAACTCGGCTTGAGCCTTTAGTACTAAGAAGCGAAAGTCCCTGAGCGAAGGGCCGAAGTCGGGGTCATCAAGTAAGTCCTTAATGGTCCTATTGACTAAGTGAAACTTGCCTCCTGCATCTGATCCGTATCTCACTGTATACTTAAGTTCAGTACTCGTAATATCTGGGAATTGCGAACTGTGTTGTAGGATCCAGATCCCTAAGAGAGCAATTGTAGTTGTGATCATGGTTCGTTTCCTCCGATGTGTGGTCCGCCTTGGTCCCAGACGGTGGTCCATCGCCTGATCGGCGAAGAGTCTCTAACCCATTTGGAATCGGAACCCACAAAGAGGCTGTCGTCGTAGGCCGTTGAATTACCTACTAGTCTCCGCGGGTTGGCCCCGCTGAGTGTCATGGGCCGACGCTGGAATCCTCGGGGGGATGCAGTAAGGGGTGGGATAACTTGTCTAGGAGTGAAGGCCGTGTTCGCGGCCGTCATTGCAAAAACAATATCGTCCCCTACAACCAGCCTCTCGAGTAGTACTCGAGTATGTTCTGACAGTGGGATATCCATTTGGAGTGTCTCAGGGATCGCGAAGATGATCTCGGTCTGATCCAGCGTCAATGTGCTCCAGATGGTTCCTTGGAACCCGGCAACCACTGGCGTGCGACTCGAGCTAGGAGGACCAGTGTATTTATCGGCCCAAACATCGAGTCCTCCGTCCGCCGTGCTACAGGCGTACTGAAATGCAAACCACATTGGCACTTGAGGGTTCCTCTGGAGACTGGCTTCTTCGATGTTGCTTCGGGTACCAGTAGCGGGTTTGTCTCTAAGGTAATCAGTCCGATAGTAGTCCGTCATGCTTAGAGGTTGACCGTGGGTGAAGGCAAAGAAAACAGTGGAGTTGGCGAGGTTTGTGGTCGTGATTCCAGCTAGCCAGAGGGACGTATGTTTTCCGTTGCTGGGAAGGATGCGTTTGTGATTTGCTACCGTAAGTGCGCCGATCGCGTGGTCAGAACCTCGAAGTGCTACCTCCTTCCACGGTCGCCCTGGCCAAACAATGTCTGGAGTGACCGATGGTGGATCCATGGTCACGTGGTAAGCGATAAACTTATTCTGGATCGGTACACTGAGATTGACAACAACTGAATCCTGGGTTTGGAGACCCGAGGTTGTTTTGTAGGTGTAGAAGAGCTTGCATTCGATATCGGCATAGTCTGCATTGAACCATGTAGTGTCGATCATCGCGGAGTATCTCAAAATCTTTGGGCCGACGACTGGCCCAACCCCACCCGGGCCAACAGTGTCAGGATCAGAGTTCTCTCGTTCTTCGGAGGTCAATTCATACGTTGCAATGGCGTTGCCATTAACTTTAAGACGGATGAAATCGCAGCAGACATCTTCGATGGTGGTGGGTTGATTGCCAGTGTTTTCCTCAACCAGAGCGTCGACCCAAATATCGGCGTTGGTGCCCGACCAAATAGACTCAGGTGTTTGAATCGTGATCGTGGCTAGGCCAGTACCAAAGGCTTTGGTTACTGTCGCCGGGGGAATGGCTTGGCAGACCGTCGTAGAGAGACTAAGTAGCACGCCTGAAACAAACCAAACTCTCTTCATGCTTACACTTTCTTCCTCTATCCACAGTAGTCCTTGTTTGCTAGAATTTGTTTTTCGAGCTACACTCTCCCCCGTGAAGCGCGTGGCCATCCTCGGGTCGACCGGGAGCATCGGAACCCAGACCCTCGACATCCTTCGGGCCCACCCCGATCGGTTCCAGGTAGTCGGTCTGGCGGCAGCCCAAAACGCCGAACGGCTCCACCAGCAAGCCCAAGAGTTCGGCGTCAAGAACCTAGCCCTCTTTCACCCCGAGACCGCCCACCAGCACCATCTGCCGGGCGGGGTCGAGGGGCTCACCCAGATCGCGACCCTGCCCGAAGCCGATATCGTCGTGGTCAGCGTGGCCGGGGTCATCGGCCTTGTGCCCACCATCGAGGCGATCAAGGCCAAAAAGGACATCGCCCTCGCCAGCAAAGAGGTTCTGGTGGCCGGGGGAGAGGTGGTCATGCCGCTGGTCCAAGAGCACGGAGTCACCATGACCCCGATCGACAGCGAGCACAGCGCCCTCTTTCAATGCCTGCTCGGCACGCCGAAAGAGCACGTCCAAAACCTGATTCTCACCGCTAGCGGCGGACCTTTCCGGGGCAAAACTCGGGCCGACTTGCAGGACATCACGGTGGAGCAAGCCCTGAATCACCCGACTTGGCGAATGGGCGGAAAGATCACGATCGACAGCGCGACCCTCATGAACAAGGCCCTAGAGATGATCGAGGCGCGTTGGCTCTTCGACGTCCCGATCGAGCGGGTCGAGGCCGTGATCCATCCCCAGAGCATCGTTCACTCGTTTGTCCGCACCCGGGATGGCAGCGTGCTCGGTCAGCTTGGCTGGCCCAATATGAAGCTCCCGATTCTCTATGCGCTGAGCTACCCCGACCGCGTCCCCAACGATCTGCCGGTCTGGAACCCAGTGGATACGCCGAACCTGACCTTTGAACCCATCGATCACGAAACGTTTCCGGGGCTGAACCTCGCTCGCGAGGCCATGCGACATGGAGGCACCATGCCCTGCATCTTCAATGCCGCCAACGAAGTCGCGGCCAATGCCTTTTTGGCGGGGAATTGTGGATTCCTTGCCATCACCGAGATCGTAGAACACGTCATGTCTCTCGGTAGACCGACCGAGGTGACTTTGGAATCGCTTTTGGCCGCCGATGCCTGGGCCCGGGCCGAAGCCGATGCCCGACTCACTCTGTTATGAACATTCTTCTCGACTATCTGCGGACGGCGCTGGCCTTCATGGTCATCATCACCGTTCTGGTTGCCGTCCACGAGTTGGGCCACTTTTGGTTTGCCCGGATGCTGGGGATGAAGGTCGAGGCCTTTGCGGTGATGATGGGCGGTCTGCGCCGGACCCGGCTCGATCACCGTCTGAAGGAGCCCTTGGTCAGCGGCACGATCGTCTGCCTGGTGGTGGGGATCTTGGCCGGCATGGTCACGATGAGCGGGATCGCGGGCTGGGCCACCGGGTTCCAGGTTTCACTCTTTGGGTTGGCGATCCTCGCGCCTCTCTGGATCGCTTCCCGGCTCCAGGCTTTGTATCACCTTGCAAACTATGGTGCCTATCAGATCTTGATGAAGTCCTGGATCGGCGGGGCGGTCTTGCTGGGATTCAGCACCCGGTTCAAGGGAGTTGGGCTCGAGAACGTCCTCGGCATCCTGTTCTTCAGCTCCCTCGTGGGCTTGCTCCTGATCTACTACCAACCGGTGCTGCAGAAAGAAGATGACGCGCCGATGGGCAAGGGTTCGCTCCCGACCGAAGACGGCGGCACCGAACCCGTAAACTTCCGTCCGCTCCTGGCCCGCAAAGACCGCCACGGCACCGAGTTCTCGCTCCTGCTGCTCCCTCTTGGCGGGTTCGCCAGCATCAAGGGGATGCATCCCAAGGAAGACGGCAGCGAAACCCAGATCGAGGGTGGGTTCTATAGTAAGTCCCCCTTTGCGCGGTTCTTGGTGCTCTTCGCCGGACCGCTCTTCAGCATTCTCCTCGGGATCGTTTTTCTCACCGGATACTTCGTCGTTCGGGGGACTCCGACCGAACTCAGTCGGATCGGCCAGATGGAAGCCACTTCTCCCGCCTCCAAAGCCGGGCTCAAGCGTGGTGACCTCGTCACCCAAGTTCAGGGCCAGCCGGTCAAAACTTGGATGGATATGGTGAAAGTCGTCCGAGATCGCGGGGGAGTGCCCACCCAATTCGTGATCAACCGAGATGGCCAGAGCTTGAACTTCACCATCACTCCCAAGCTCGACGAGGAACCCATGCCGGTGCTCGACGACAAAGGCGAACCGACCGAAGAAAAGCGGAAACAGGGCCGCATCGGCGCCCGCCGCGATGAAGACCCGATGGCCTTTGGCCCCGCCTTCACACGGGCTTGCCAGGCTCCGATCGCCATGGTCGCCGGCCTAGCCGGAGTCATCGCCAAACCCAGCACGGCCAAAGACAGCGTCGGTGGCCCGGCGACCATTGTTCAAACGACTCACGAGGCCAGCGAAGGCGGCATCATCGCTCTGGTCGGCTTAGCCGGGCTGATGAGTATCTCGCTCGGAGTGATGAACTTGCTCCCGATCCCGCCGTTGGATGGCGGCCAGATCGTGGTCGCGATCACCGAGATGCTGAGAGGCGGTCGTCGGCTGAGCATCGGGGTTCAGCGGACGGTCCAGACTCTCGGATTCTTCATGGTGCTCGGCTTAATGGTCTTGATGATTGCCCTCGACATCGGCCGCAGCGTCGGGCGAAACTAAGGGACCCATGATCAATCGGGCCCGGCAAAACCTAGGCGTCCTGCGCATCTATATGCGCGAGAGCCTGGTTTATCGGGCCAACTGGTTGATCTGGATCCTGACCGACGCGGTCAACTGCTTCGCCATGCCCCTGGTGTTTATCGCCGCCGCGGGTGGCCGGTCGTTGGCCGGGTATTCGACCGGGGAGTTCTTTGCCTATTACGTCACGATTCTTTTGGTCGGGTCTTTCGTCACCAGCCACTTCATGTGGGAGCTCAACTGGGAGATCAAGGAAGGGAACTTTAGCGTTTATCTCGTCCGCCCGATCTCCCTTTTCCGATACACGTTTTTCCGTAACCTGAGTTGGCGCTTCATGCGGGTGGGGATGGCGATCCCGGTGGCGATCCTGTTCCTATGGGTCTATCGCGATTCGGTCTCGCTGAACGAGTGGCGACTCGGTCCCGAGTTCTGGGTTTCGCTCGTTCTGGGGCATTGTCTCAGTTTCACGTTTGTGATGGCCTTCGCCATGCTCGCCTTGTTCTTAGAGAACGCTGAGAGTGTCTTTGAGCTTTATTACGTGCCGATGCTCTTTCTCTCGGGGCAGCTGTTTCCGGTGGATCTGTATCCCGATTGGGCATTGGCGCTGGCCCGAGCCACGCCCTTTTACTACACCACGGGCCTCCCAACGGAACTCGCCCTGGGGCGCTATGCGGGGGCCGAAGCGTGGCGGTTTATCGCAATCCAGGCCGCTTGGGTGGTGGGCAGCTATGTGGTCCACCGGATCCTCTGGAAGAGAGGAACCAAACAATACGCTGGCGTCGGGATTTGACTCTCTTGCTGATCCGCTGTTTATCGTGATGGACTCAACGGCGTTCCGTGCTCGCAGTAAAGCGATCATCATTCTGGACAAAGGGTCTGAGCTGCGAACCCCAAAGAATAACGTTGTAATGATTCGTCGCGCCTTTACTCTGATTGAGCTGTTGGTCGTCATCGCGATCNNGATCTTGGCCGCCATCCTTTTCCCCGTTTTTGCCCAGGCGAAGACGGCGGCAAAAAAGACCACCAGCGTCAGCAACGTGCGCCAACTTTCGCTGGCCGCGGTGATGTACTCCGGGGACAACGATGACCTGACGATGCCGCTCTTCGTCTTTGACCGCAACAACACTACTTGGCGGACGAACCAGGGCTTCAGCTATTGGGGACTCTTGATCTTCCCCTACACCAAAAATCGCGACATCTTGCTCTGCCCAAACGACCGCGCGGATGATCCCAGCCTCGCCGACCGAAACGGGCGCGGACGATTTGACAAGCGGAACGAGTTTTATGACTACATCAGCGCCGCCAATTCGAGTTACGGATACAACTTCCGGTACCTGAATAGCTTCAATCCCACCAATTCGCCGAACTTCTATGCCGGGGTTCCGCTCAGCACCTTTGGCAGCACTGCCAGCACGGTCATGATCGGGGAAGCGACGATGAAGGACCGTACCAGCCAAGCCAACGGCCAGAGCGCCGGGTCGGTGACGATCAACAATCCCATTGGCTACTCGCGCATCGAGCCGCCGTTCGGTGCGCCGCCCCAGCGCCCGGCCTGGTCGGCCTATGAGCGCCCCGGAAGCCGATTCCCCAACATCGATGCTCGGTCGCAGGGAGGGCTCTGGCCGCGCTTTAGCGAAGACAAGGTGATCATCGGTTGGCTGGACGGCCACATTAGCACCACCCCGGTCCGCCGCCTGGTCGGCACGGGCACCACGGTCGAAGAAGTTGACCGCTTCTGGAACGGCCGCGGCGAGTGACTGGATTGGAGATTGGAGATTGGAGATNNAGAGAGTAGAGAGTAGAGAGTAGAGAATAGAGAGTAGAGAAGAGAGAGTAGAGAGAATTCTTTACTCCGCAATCTCCAATCCGCAATCTCCAATCCGCAATCCCCAATCTCCAATCTCCAATCTCCAATCTCCAATCTATAGGCCAAAGGTCCTAGCCGGTGCGAAGATCTTGGGCTCCAGACCGTCATACAAAGAGAGTCGACTCGCGGAAGAGCGTGTCGTGATGAGGTGCATCGCTAGGCGCACCCGACACTAGACAACGATCGGTCTAGGCCTCAGCACGGGCAACGTGCACAAAGAATGAGGAGGCCTCATGCTACACAGCAAGATCGTGGCTCTTTGGAAGAGCGGATCGCCGGAATCGGCAGCCTATGAACCTTCGGAATCACCGGAAGCCAAGTTTAGCTTGGTGGATTCGGTGGACCGTCTGTTCGCGGCCTATGCCGACATCCTGCTCCGCGCGACCCGGAGCCGCTAAAGGGACCAACAAAAAGCCCCCGACGTCGTCGCCGGGGGCATCTTTGTGGGTTTTCGATCCGATCCTAAAAGGAGCAGCCGCGGAGGTTTTCCTTCCCTAGGAAGCTCAGCTGCGGGCGCTTGACTTGGAACCCAGCCTTCTGGATGGCGGCAAGCGCTTCGCCCACAGACTTCTGGCTGGTGCCGGTCCACAGGTTGGTGAACCGCGCGGACTTCTTGTCGGCAAAGACGGTCAGGTCAAAGCTGCGCTTGGCCTTTACCGCGCCGATCACGATCTTGGTTGGGTCGGCCACGACCGGAAAGCTCAGCTTCAGCTTCTTGACTTCCGCCTGGGTGTCGGCGAGCGTCGCATTCATGAACCCCACTACTCGCACCGAGCCCTTGAGCCGGGTGGCGAGCTTGTTCAGGTAGGGTGCTCCCTCGGGGTTCATCGGGCAGCCCTTCTTGAGAAAGACCACAAGGGTCGGCTTGCCTACCCAAGAGGCCTGGGTGTAGTTCAAGTTGTCACTGCCCTTGAGCTTGAATTCTGGAACAGGTTGGGCTTGGCTACAAAGGGCCATCCCAAGGGTGAGTGCGCTCAGGGTCAGTCGCGAGCGCAGAGAACTGGAGAAGGAATCCATTTTCATCTTTTGCCAATTACTTGAGATTACCATAGGGTAGGTCTCAATCTACGGAACTCCGCCCCGGGCGGGCCTGGGGCCAATCCCGAGCCCGGGTGTGTGGGGCTCGGTCCTGGCTAAGTGGCCCCTCAAGCAAGAATCCCCGGGGCGAAACCACCCGGGGGACTCATGCTCTTGGGTCTTATAGGTCCTATATGTCCTATAAGTCCTATAGGACCTATAAGACCGATCAGATCTTAGTGAGCGTGTCCGTGACCTTGATCTTCCTTCTCAGGCAGGTCGGCCACGGCGGCCTCGGTGATCAGCAGAAGTCCGCTGATAGAAGCCGCATTTTGCAGGCACGTTCGAACGACCTTGGTCGGATCGACGATTCCTGCGCTCAGCAGATCTTCGTAGGTGAGGGTCGCGGCGTTGAAGCCGACGCCCTTTTCGCGAACGCGCTCCACGACGACGCTACCTTCGACGCCTGCATTTTCGGCAATCGTCCGCAGCGGCGCTTCGATCGCCTTGCGAATAATGTTGATGCCAATTTGCTCGTCGCCGGTGCCAGCCAGGCCTTCCAGCGCCTTGCCCGCCGTGATCAGCGCAACGCCGCCGCCAGGAACGACGCCTTCTTCCAGCGCCGCCCGCGTCGCCGCCAGTGCGTCTTCAAATCGCGCCTTCTTTTCCTTCAGCGCGGTCTCAGTCGCGGCGCCCACCTTGATGACGGCCACGCCGCCGCTCAGCTTTGCATAGCGCTCCTGGAGCTTTTCACGGTCATAGTTGCTGTCGGTGGTTTCGGCTTGGCGCTTGATCTGGGTCATGCGGCCTTCGATCTTCGCCTTTTCGCCCTTGCCGTTGATGATGGTGGTCGTGTCCTTGGTGATGACCACCTTGGCCGCGCTACCCAGCATGTCGGGGGTGACATTTTCGAGCTTGATTCCCAGGTCTTCGCTGATGAACTGACCACCCGTCAGGATCGCCATATCTTCGAGCATGGCCTTGCGTCGGTCGCCGAAGCCGGGGGCTTTGACGGCCACGATCTGCAGCACGCCTCGGATCTTGTTGAGGACCACCGTGGCGAGCGCATCGCCTTCCAGGTCTTCGGCGATGATCACGATGGGGCGTCGCGCTTGGGCGGCCTTTTCGAGGAACGGCAGGAGGTCCTGCGCGCTGGTGATCTTCTTCTCGTGAATGAGGATCAGCGCGTTCTCAAGGACGGCCTCCATGCGCTCGGGGTCGGTGACGAAGTAGGGCGAGATGTAGCCCCGGTCGAACTGCATGCCCTCGACCACTTCCAGAGCGGTCTCGCGGCCCTTCGACTCTTCGACGGTGATGACGCCGTCTTTGCCGACCTTGTCCATCACATCAGCAATGAGCTGACCGACTTCTTCATCCGCCGCGGAGTTGGTGGCGACGGAAGCGATTTCTTCCTTGGTGTCGATCTTGACGGAGTTCTTCTTGAGTTCAGCCACGATGGTCTCGGTGGCGAGTTCGATGCCGCGCNNCTTCTTGATCTCGGCGATCACGGCTTCGACGGCTCGGTCGATGCCACGCTTGACGGCGATGGGGTTGCCACCGGCGGAGACGTAGCGAAGCCCTTCGTTGACGATGGCCTGGGCGAGGACGGTCGCGGTG
>DDSL01000101.1 GCA_002343825.1 Chthonomonas sp. UBA2391 | reverse complement strand
GCGTAGAATCCTGATGTGCGCGAAACTCCCTTCCAACTCGGCCCCCTGACCCTGCCAAATCGGTTGGTCTATGCGCCGATGACGACCTATGCGAGCCTGCCCGATGGGACGCTAGACCCCAAAGAAGAGACCTATCTGGCGGCCCGACCTGGGTGGGGCCTCATGATGACGGCGGCCTGCTTTGTCCACCCCAGCGGAAAAGCCTTCCCCGGTCAGTGGGGGTGCGAAAGCGACGACCGACTCCCCAGCCTCAAGCGAGCCGCCGACGCGATTCGCCAAGCCGGAAACCTGAGTTGTCTGCAGATCCATCACGGCGGGCGCCAGGCACCTTCTCGCGTCAGTGGAAACCAGCCCTGGTCGGCCTCGGCCATCCCCAGCGAGCGCGAAGGGGCCGAGACGCCCCACGCCATGACCGAAGCGGAGATCGAGGAAGTGATCGCCGCCTTTGCCGCAGCGACTCGGCGCGCGCATGAAGCCGGGTTCGACTCGGTCGAGATTCACGGCGCCAATACCTACCTTCTCCAGCAATTCGTCAGCCCGCACAGCAACCGCCGCGACGACCGGTGGGGTGCCGACCGTTTGCTCTTTAGCCAGAGAATCGTCGAGGCATGCTTGGCCGCTGTTCCGGGCGACTTCCCCATCGGCTACCGGTTTTCTCCCGAAGAGTTGGAGTCGCCGGGCATCCGGTGGGACGACACGGCGGCGCTGATCGACCGACTTTGCGGATTTCCTCTTGCCTTTCTCCACGTGAGTCTCGGCCGCTGGGACCAAGGTAGCCACCACGGCAGCTTTGAGGGACCAACCCTCAAGAAAGTCGCCGAGCAGATGGCCGGACGCCTGCCCCTGATCGGAGTCGGGAGCGTGCAAAGGGCCGCAGATGTCGAAGGCGGGCTGGACCTCGGGGCCGACCTGATGGCCGTCGGGCGGGCTGCGATCACCGAAGTCCGATGCGCCGAAAAGCTCATTGCCGACGAGCCGGTCAACCTTACTTTTCCGGCTCAGGACGCGGAGGCTCGCCTGGTTTTGCCGACCGGCCTGGCGAACCGGATCCGGAACGCGCCGGGCTGGTTCCCGATGGAAGAGCCGGATCCAGTTCGCGGATGAACTTGGCCAGCTCCGGCGCCCAACGTGCGTATCCCAGCGGGCTCAGGTGGAGTCGATCCGATTCAAAGAGTTCCTCCCGAAGTCGTCCATCGGGCCCGCGGAAAATGGCGCCGAAGTCGCGGAATTTGACATCCGGATTCTCTTTGGCCCATTGATCCAGTGCCACCTCGGCGGCCCGGCTCGCTTGTGCCATGGAGTCCCCACGCGGCAAGAGCTGAACGATGCCGACCTTTGGCGCAGGAACCTTCTTCTTGATTTCGTCATAGACCGTCCGGATGCGCTTAACCACCGCGCTGGGGCCGGGCCCGCCGACGTCGTTCGCCCCAATCAGGATGATCGCGACCCGGGGGGCGGGTTCCAGCAATCCGTCTCGGATCCGAAACCAGAGGTGGGCAGCCGAGTCCCCCGCGATACCGTAGTTGGCCGTGCTCATGGGGGCCAGATGCTGGGCGAAAGAGTCTGCCCCAGGCGCCTCCACCCTTCGTTTTGGCCCCCCGAAATCCTGGAAAAGAGAGTCGCCAAACAGCGCAACATTGGGGACATCCGCGGCCGCTTTCTTGGTATCCAAGTGCTGGTCCTGCCAGGTCGTGCCCTGCAACCACCCTGCCCGGGGACCTGGATTATCGGTTCGGGGCTCGGGGCGAAAACCCTCTCCGCATCCGGTCAGAGCCAGCACGGCTAGGGCGACGGAGGGAACTTTCGGGAGATTCGTCCAGTAGTTTTGGGGCGTGCTAGGTTTGCCGACGGTTGCCATCTTTCCCTTATTGCTTACGCAACTTTCGGACTCCAGCGGCGAACTCCCGGCGCGAATTGCGGAAACTCCGCCCTCCATCGACGGGATCTTGGAACCCGGCGAGTGGGAGAGCTATGCCCGGGGCGAGGGCCTCATCGATCGCGATACGGGTAAAGACGCACCCGAAACCGGACAGTTTTGGCTGGCTTATGACCAAAACTACATTTACTTTGCTTACCGAGCCGCAGATTCTCGACCGGAAACCGTTCAAACCAACCAATTTCGCCGAAACGCCAGCCTGGCCGGCGACGACTCGGTGACCTTCTCGATTGACCCTTTCGGCAATCTCTCCAACTTTAACTCGTTTTCGGTGAATCCGGCCGGGGCCTATTCCCTAGGGATAGCGGGCGGACGCGCCGGAAAGCTGGAGTGGATCGGGGAGATCAAGAGCGCCGGTCGTCGAACCGAGTCGGGCTGGGAAGTAGAAGCCCGGATCCCATGGAACCTGATGCGCCTGCCCTCCCCCGGGGCCCGCACAGCCAGAGTGAACGTTAGTCGCTATATGCCCCGATTTCAACGGGACTTTGTTTGGCGAGATACGAGTCAGGGCCGTATCGAGAACACGGGGAGCTGGAAGGATGTCGTGATCCCTCCGGCGCAGAGTGGCCGCTCAATCCAGCTTCTTCCCTACGGATACCTCGGCGCAGGTCGCGACAAGTCACTCTACAACACGGGCTTGGACCTGCGATTACCGGTGACCGACCAGATCGAAGCGGTGGCGACCGTCAACCCCGATTTCCGAAACGTCGAGAACGAAGTCCTCTCCTTGGATCTCAGCTTTTTCGAACGACTCGCGGGAGAAACGCGACCGTTTTTTCGAGAGGGTTCCGGGTTTTTCCAGACTGGGTTCCGGGATAGATTGTTCGCCAGCCAAAGGATCCGCTCTTTCGACGTCGGCGCAAAAACATATGGCCGCCTAACAGACCGTCAAGAGTTCGGGGTGATGGCCCTCTCAACTTTGGACCGTCAGGCCGCGACTGTCGCAAGCTACACCTACACCCCGACCAACCGCAGCAACTTGAACATTGCGACCACAAGTCTGCGCGAGGCCAACCGGAGCAACGACGCGGTATGGATGAACTACGGGCAAGGCGTTGGCCCACTCCTTGTTTACTACCAAGCCGGGGCTACCTTCGACGAGCAACTTGGACGAGGTGGGAGCCTGGAATTTGGCGCGGACTACAGCGTCCGGAACTTCACGACCTACTTCAACGCGCGAATGGTCGAGCGCGACTACCGCCCGCGATTGGGTTTTGTGAACGACACCGACTTCAAGGGGTTCGCCTCAGGTCTTGGGATCGAACAGGTCTACACGAAGGGTCCGATTCAGGAGAGTGAGTACTACCTCAACTTCACCAACTATTGGCGCACCGATGGCACCCCCTATCGACGCTCCGCCAGCTTGTATGGCTCCCTAACTACCCGATCCGCGTTCGACATCGACATCGATGCCCGCATCTCGCGATTCCAAAACTTCGACGACCATAGCATCTCTCTGAGTATCGAGCAGCCGCGGCGAGATCCCTACCGCCGATGGGAATACACCTACACCAACGGTCGATTCTCGGAGAATCCCTTTCAAGAGCATTCGCTCGCCCTTCGTTACCGGCCCTTTCAGAGGCTTCAGACCTCCCTCACCGGTGAGTGGCAAACCTACCAAGGGGAGTCTCGTCAGCTGATCTTTGGAACGAGCTGGGAAATGGATCTTTTCCAGAGCATCAGCGGCCGAGCGGTGCTGCGCGACAACAAGATTAACCCCTACCTTAGCTACAACCGAGCCGGGGGCCGTGGGGTGGAGTACTTCCTAATTGTCGGCGACCCCAACGCACTGGAGTTCCGAAGCAACGTTACGCTCAAGGCAGTCTTCCCAATCGAGATCCGACTCTGATTCGCTAGACTCAGGGAGCCATGGGCCTTGAGACGATTTACATCGTTCACCACAGTCATACCGACTACGGATTTACTCACGATCGACCGACCGTTTTGCGCTTGCATAGGGCCTTTCTCGATCGGGGCCTGCAGCTGATTGAGGCCGAGAAGGACTTTCCACCTGGCGAGAGGTTCTGCTGGAGCGTCGAGACTCAGGGCTTTTTGGCCTCGCACGGCGACAGCTTGCCCGACCTCAGCGGTCCGATTGAGCGTGGCCAGCTAGAGTTCTTGGCACTACGCAACCACCAAACCCCGCTCGCCGACCTAGGGGAACTGGCGGTCAGTGGCCACGGAGCCCGCGGAGCCCGCCACGCCCTCAGTTGTGATGTCAATGGCCAAAACTGGGACCTCGTCGATGTCCTCCTAGATGCGGGGGTTCTGAGTTACACGACTGCCATCAACACCCACTTTGGGCGAGCGCCGGGACGGCGACCCGAGATCTTCCGTTGGCAAGGCCCCAGCGGGCGGATGCTTCCCGTCTTCAACGGCTTTCCTTATGGCGCGGCGAACCGCTTTGGAATCGGGGCATCCGACACCTACGATTTCGAGCATCGCTGGCTCCCACGGCTTCAGCAGCACCTTGATGAAGGTGGCTACCGGTGGCCAGGATTGCTCCTCACCGCCATTCATACGTTTGGGGACAACGGAGCTCCCAATGAGAGCATCGCACCTTGGATCCGGGCCTGGAATGCGTCCGGTAAGTCACCTAGAATCCACCTTGGCACTATGGAGGATTTCTGGGGAGATGGCCTTATTTGGGCAGAAGACTCTCCGATCATCGCAGGAGATTGGACGGACTTTTGGATCTTTGGAGCATTGAGCCGAGCGCGCGAGCTGGCGATCGTGCGCGAGAATCGGGTCCGAATCCGCAGCACCGCACTCCTTGGAGCGGTTCTCGGACGAAGCGTGGAGACGACAGCCAGAGAGGCCAACCTTGACTACATCGAACACACTTGGAACGCAGACTGGGCACGGTCAACCCACCTCGATGACCCTTGGGCCCAGGGAATTCACAAATCGAGCTACGCGGCGACGGCCCGAACGGAATCGACTTACTGGCAGCGGGAGTTCCTCGGAGAACTAGCTTCTGAGATTCCAGAGACCGACGGGATTCTCGTCGTGAATCCTCTGCCTTACCCCGCGACCTTTCGAGGAATGGTGCCTGCCGGGGTTGAACACTCCCGGGGAGGCTTCAGCGGTGACCCCACCGCTCAAAGACATTATCAGGATCGAAACATCGACTTTGATCGCGTTTTTTCGGACGCCGGATATGGTGACACTTGGGGCCAATCTCCCCATAGCCTGATTCAACCCGTAACCCTGCCACCCTTTGGGTACCAAGTTTTTTCGCGAAAGAATCTTCTGGTTGACCCAAGAGCCGGCCGCAAAGAATGTGGATTTGTGGAAAACCCGGTGGAAAATGTACGGTTCGACTCAGATATTGGGCTGTGCCAATGGCGTGATTTGGTCTCGAAGCCTTTTGGCGGGCTCCGGCAAGAGGTTCCGATCGATCCGAGCATGACCCAAGACGCGCTCTTCCAAATGGACTGGGGAGCCACAGAAATCGAGATCCCGAGCGGGTGGGTTCAACCCCCGCCCTACCGTCTGCTGGAGAACGGACCCATCGAGTCTTGGCGAGTCATCCAGATCCCGCTTGGCACCTGGATCGAGTCCCTCCAGGATGGTTGCCGGACGATTTGGGAGTTCCCCTCGGATGCGGAATGGATCGGGCTGACCCTCGAGTGGGTGGAGCCCTGGGATCCGAGTCCCCGGGCACGCTACGTCGATTTACCCTTCGACATCCCCGGTGCCGTCGCACGCATTGATGGTGGCGGATGCGTCTATCGCCCCGGGCTCGACCAAATCCCCGGATGTTGCCACGATCACTTTACGGCCCAAACCTTCGTGGATATCAGCAACGGAGAACGCGGAGTAGTGGTTGCTTGCTCGTTTAATCCGCTGTTCATGTTTGGCGACCCGATGTTTGGCCGCGCGGCCTTGAAATTCGATCAAGACGCCAGCCACCTGGTGGGGATGGTCACCAACAACTATTGGCAATGTAATTGTGATCCCGTCCAACCGGGCTCCGTGCGAGCGCAGTACCGATTCTTGCCCTACACCGGTGCCTTCTCAGAAGAGCGGGCTCGGCAGTTCGGGGCCGAGCATTCGGTTCGATTTCCGGTGCTCCAGCGGCTCGATGAACCCAAGAAAACTGGGGCGGACCGCTCGCCAGAAGGGGTCTTTTTCGAACTCGAACCCGGCCCCGTTCGCCCGGCAGAGATCCAAAATGGTCGCCTCTTGATGCACAACTACAGTGATGATGAGGTCGTCGCTTATGGTCTAAAGTTTGGGCCAAGAACGAGTCATTGGATTACGTTCGCATCAGAACTGAAGAAGTAGCGTCCCGTAAGTATGAAACTTCGGGACCGCCACTTCCAGAACTCGATCCACGATCCGGAAACGACATTGCGCAAAGTTGGACGTTTCGGCCAGGTCGGGCGAGGCATAGAAAATCTCCTTAGGTTGAACTCCAGGAGGAAGATCGAATCGAAAGACTCGATCACCCAACGGCGGCGATTCGACGGGTCGATACCAACGAGGCTCTGGCCCCGTTCGCAAGAGCTGGATGGCGACGGTCCTGCGCGTCGGGGACACCCGCGCGGTCGAAAGGAACTCAGGGATCCGTGGCGCCCAATCCGAATTCTGGACATCGGCCCCGTGGGTGAGGCCATAGAGGAGCGCATCGTGCCGATTGTAGGCCTTCAGCACCTCAAATGTGTCCCTCGGCATCGGCTGGTGGTCGGGATAGTAGAGCGACTGGAGGCCGTGCATCTGCCCCTTTGTCTCGTCCGGCTCGCCCGCCGCCATCAGCGATGCCCCACCAAGCATAGCCGCGCCCATCACCCGCCGCAGCGTCTGAGTCGGCCAGAGTTTCTGCGCGGGCTCCATGTCCGCTGGATACAGCTTGAGGATCACCCGCTGACCATCCCGGTCTCGATGATAAGACCCGATGTCGACCAGGTCGGCCAGCCTAGGGGAATGCTCCCGCCAGAGTTCCAGGAACAAGAAGTCGGTCACTTCAGCCATGGACCCGATTCCAAACTCGTTGACACTATTGAAACAAAGGATGGAGCCAGGCTTTGTTCGGCGCGAGACACGACCTACTTCGGAGACAAACCCTTGGAGGACATCCTTCAATAATTGTCCATTCGCCGGACTTTTCGGTGCGAAAAACTTCGTATCGTCTTGGTCTCCATAGGTATCCAGGGCAAATCCGTCAAAATATGCGAGAGCACGGCGGAACTCATCGAGGACGTGATCACGCCAGGGTGAAGAAGGGCCGACGTCCATTAGCCAAAACCATTTTGGGTCGGCCTGATCCTCGGGCAAGATCCTCCCGTTGAAGACCTTGGGCACGCCGCGCTCATCCGTCATCGGGTGCGGGTGGGCGCGGTAAACACTCTCACTCGCGGCATAGGCTGCCACATATGCCAGGTTCAAAATGCCCATCGACCGAGCGCTTTCGATTTTCGAATGGACGTCCAGCCCGTTGATCGTCACTCCAAAGGGCTCAAATTGGTAGACCTCGCGCGGCGGGACATAACGGCCATGGGCGGGAAAGTAGTCGTAGTATTCGACCGCGTTCAGGTGCGCCCCACGGAGCATCTCGGCCTTCTTTCCGTAGTTGGCGCCGAGAGTTTGATAGCTCGTGTAGAACCCATAACGCAAGTCCTGGGCCGGGTCGGTTGCGACCGAGAGAATGGCTTCTCGCCCCGCCGCATCCAAAACTCGGTAACCGCCCGGGGTCTTCGGAGCCGTGAGCGCAGGTCCGCTTTGAAGGACTCGGCCAGTGGGTTCGAGCACCTGCCCTCCGACCGGAAGCTTGGCCCCCGGACTGTACCTAGCTCGCGGAAGCAAAAAGTTTTCGGGTGGCTTCCGTCGGCTTGGCCGGCGAGGTACGAGGAAAGAAGCGGGAGGAGCGACGAAGGAGTCTGGGATCGACTCGAACCGAAGGCGAGAATTTCCATCTGGGTCGAGGTCGCCCAAGGCCGGATCGGAGACCCAAGTCTGCTTGCCAGTCCGGTCCTGATGGACAAACTTGTAGCTCCATTCCCCGGGCCCCAGTTGCTCCCAGCGGGTGAACTCACCATTCGGCCCGCTCGTCATTGAATACCGGCGATTGGTGACTTTTCCGTTACTGTTTCCCGCCCATCCGTTGAATCCGCCGGCCAAATAGACGGCGACCGTCCCTTCGGGGGCCTTGAATCGAAAGAGCACGTGATCCCCCAATCGGACCGGCCCGCTGGTTACCTGTGGAGTCGATTCGACGACCGGCTGCAGAAAGCTCCGGCGAACGAATTCCCACTCCGGCGAGTCCGCTATCCACATCGAGCGTAAGGCTACCCAAAAGAGTCAAAGTATCCAGAGTGGATCCATGACAAAGAAGTTGATTCTGATTGCGATGAGCGGAGTGAGGATCGTCGATCCCGAGTTGCGCGCACTGGGCATGACGTTGCCGGGCTTCATCGAGCGGGGCAAGGTGATTGCGTCGATGCCAAGCCTTGGCCTATTGACTATCGCCGGAGCCACCCCCGATTCATGGCAGATCAAGTACCGCGAAGTGGATGAGCTCCAACCTGAAATCCTTCCGAAGATAATCGCGGAGGCCCCTGACCTCGTCGCGATCAGCAGCCTATCGGCGCGGATTGAAGACGCCTACCAAATCGCCGACACCCTACGGCAGGCCAAGATTCCCGTAGTGATGGGGGGTCTCCATGCCAGTGTTCTTCCGGCGGAAGTCTCTGCTCACTGCGATGCGGTGGTGCTGGGGCAAGGTGAATGGGTCTGGCCAGACCTTCTCCGTGACCTCGAAAGTGGGCATTTAAAGCCACAATATTCCGGAATGCATGCGCCAAATGCGCTCGAATCCACTCCTCTCCCTCGGTTTGATTTGCTGGAGGTCGCCCGTTACAATCGTATTCCGATGCAAACAACCCGCGGTTGTCCTCTAGATTGCATCTTTTGTGCGGCGAGCCGGTTGATAAGCCCCTATAAATTGAAATCTTTGGATCGGATTCGCGACGAGTTGAATGCAATCCAATCGATCTGGCCCGACCCCTTTATCGAACTTGCCGATGATAATACTTTTCGAAACAAAGGTTGGAGTCGGGATCTGGTAAATCTACTCTCGGAATATCCCACGATGCGATGGTTCACCGAAACGGATCTCTCTTTGGCTGATGACGAAGCCCTATTGGAAAGCTTGACTCGATCGGGCTGCGCGCAGGTGCTCATCGGGTTCGAATCCGTCCAAGAAGATTCCCTACAAGATACCGATACGCGAAGCTGGAAGCGCAAGCGTCTGGCAGAGTATAGAGAGAAAATTCAACGGATTCAGTCCGCCGGGATCTCGGTCAATGGCTGCTTCATCTTTGGATTCGATGCCGACACGGAAGAGACCTTTGACCGAACCTGGGAATTTATCCAAAAGTCCGACCTCTCCGAAGTTCAGTTGACGCTGCTGACACCCTTCCCGGGAACGGAACTGTATCGAAAGTTGCGGGCCGAGAACCGCCTCCTTGAAGATCGATTCTGGTCGAAGTGCACACTTTTCGATGTCGTCTTTCATCCTAAATACTTCAGTCCTGAGAGATTGAGCGAAAGGTTCCGCGAAATGGTCTCGTTAGTCTATTCACCCGAAGCCACCCAAAAACGGGCGTCATTGCGAACCAAAATCTACCGATCAAAAGTCTCCAAATCATGAAGGCGATCTTCACCGATCTTTGGAAGTTTCTCACTTTTAGGGCCGACCAAAAGGATTATGAGCGCTTCGGACTTTGGCACTTCGCGGTCGGATTTTGTTTCACCTGGATGGTGGGAATTCTGCGGAATTGGGATTTTCCTGAGGCCCCGATCTGGGCCAAGTTGGGCCTCGGCTCACTCGTCTATATCTTTCTTCTTACGTCGGTGATGTGGGTCAGTAACGCCTTACAAGGTTATGAGAACCTCTCTTTCACAAGAATCCTCACGGTGATCTCAATGACGGCCCCTCCGGCGGTGATCTACGGAATCCCAGTAGAGGCGTTTATGTCGCTGGAAGGCGCCCAGTATGCGAATCTATGTTTTCTCTGCATCGTAGCGCTCTGGCGTGTCACGCTCTTTGTTCATTTTCTCTGCGTGGCGGGAGGGAACTTCTTCGGCCGGGCGATGCTGGTGGTCTTCGCCCCGATCTGCCTGATTGCGCTCGGGTTGTTGAGTACCGGCCGGATCAAATACACCATTGATCTGATGGGGGGGCTGAACCGCCAGCCAAGCGGCCCCAATGATGCAGCCGATGCCCTCCTGCTCACCCTTGGGTTCCTCAGCGTGCCAGGGCTTCTCATGGCGATCGTGGCCCTCATCGTCGACCGAATCAGGGGTCAAGTTGACGACTAGTGAGGCTGACTAGGTGCGCCGGACGGGAAGCCGGGGCTGGTGGCGATCAGATAGACCTGACCCTGGTGATAGCCGGGATGAAAAGCGAGCCGCGCTAGGGCCCCGCTCCCGGTGATGATCGGACCGAGCGCGCTTTGAATCTCTTTGGCCAAGATCTCCGGGGTCGGCTCTAGGATGACCTGCTCGGCCAAGGCTCGCGAGGCAAGCAAGGATTCAGCCACGCGAGCGGGAGTGATTTCCTCCACCGAAAAGGGAAAGGGGTTATCGTTGACCGATCCATCGGTGGCCGCCATCCGCAGCCGCTCCAAATCTCCGACCGGTGTCTGGCCGAGGAGCTGGGTCGCAAAAGAGACTTCGACTCCCGCAACGTGCAACGCCATTTCCCCGATCGTAAGGCTGTTGGGATGCAGCCGGAAGTTTAGCTGTTCGGCGGTCAACCCATCCAAGGCAGCCACAAAGCGGCCGCGCGAGAGTTCCCAGGCGATGGCAAAATCGGTCATGCCTCTCAAGTTACCCGCGAAGAGGCGGGAGGCTTCGCCAAGAAACCTCCCGCCTCAGGTCGGATCTAGGCGCGTCGGCGCCGGAGGGCCGCGACGAGACCAAGTCCGAGGGCAGCCATGGTAGCGGGCTCAGGGACGGCCGTGTATCTCACGTCGATTTGGCCAAGGGCAAAGTCATAATAAACTCGGGGATTCACCGCCTTGAGTTCGAAGAGGTTCTTACCCTGAACGAGAAGACTGTTCGAGCCGTAGGAGGTGAAGGTCGCGCCAGGGAGGATGTAGCCGCGCCCGACATCAAAAACGCCAACCGAAGTCCCGTTGATGAGCGCCTCGACAAAAATGTAGTTCTCGGGGCTGTCGTTTTCGCTGTTCCAAGTTCCGGTCTTGAAGGTGACGCTCGACGTCCCGCCGACGAGCAGGTCGTTGATGTCGAGTTCCGCGGAGGTAACCCCGCCCTGGGCTCCAACAGCGATGCGAGGACCGAGATTACCGGTCGAGATGAATGCGGCCGAAGCCATGTGTACAGCGCCAAGCGCAAAGAGCAAACTAAGTGTTTTCATTACCCTCTCCAAAGAATTCGGGTGAAAGTCCCCCGAAACATCTACAGGATACATCAGAAAACCCCTAGAAGACCTGTCATAAATGCTGGACCTCCTCAACGAGGGCCTTTGTTGGTTCGTTTCCCCTGAGCACAAGCCAATCGCGGAGATCGGCCGCACGATAGGCCTCATGGACCTCGGTGACGATGGGATCCAGCAACCGCGGTTCAAACGCCTTGTTGGTCCGCGAACGGTTCCGCTCGAGATTCACCTCCAGGGGCGGGACCAGAGCGACCTTCCGGACCGGGAGCCCGCCGAGGCTACGCTCGACCCATTGGTCGATGTTGTGGGGCAATCGACAATGGTCCAGATAGACAGTAAAGCCCTGCCCAAAATAGCGCCGAGCTACATCGGCGGCGGCATCTTCACCCAGACAGTACTGCTCCGCCGTGGCCTCGGTCCATTCGGGAAAGGGCATCAGGAGTCCACCGACCACCCATTCTCGTACAGCATCCACGGGGATGACGATGCTCAGCGGATCCCTCTCGGCGAGCGCCCGGGCGAGCGTCGACTTGCCCGCTGCCGGAGGACCAGAAATCAAGATGACGCAGGGCGGCATGGTGGCTAAATGAAAATCTCACCGAACCCCTAGAGGTCGAGTGAGATCTTCTCGCACTTCCCGAAAGGAGGGGATTAGTCCTTGAATCCTGGGAGCCGTCGGCCCTTGTAATATCCGTCCGGGGTGGCATGGTGGCGCAGGTGGAAAGGGTTTCCGCCGACCTGCTTGTTCGGCTGCAGTTCGGGCAGATCCGTGGTGTAGTGGGTCCGCCGCTTGGCCGTGCGCTGGTGGCTAAATCGTCGTTTTGGGTTGGGCATCGCTCAGGTCCTTCTCTTTAAACTTACTTCTTTTCCCGATGCAGGGTCATCTTTCGCAAGTTGGGGTTGTACTTCATGAGTTCCAACTTGTTGGGAGTGTTCATCTTGTTCTTGGTGGTGGTGTAGTAGTTCTTGCTATCCTCGGTGCACACCAACCGGATGATTTCCCGCTTTTCGCCTTTTTTGGCCATGGTCTTTCTGGTCTCCGCAGGCACGAAAAATCTCGCGCCCGAACCATGAAGTGTAGCAGAGTGGGTTCCTCTTTTGCAAGCGGCGGTCCTGATTCGCCGTCTCGGGGC
>DDSL01000107.1:1302-5774 GCA_002343825.1 Chthonomonas sp. UBA2391 | reverse complement strand
CAAGGCGATGAAGTCGGTCGCCGGTAAGATCAAGCTTGAGATGGCCCAATACCGAGACGTGGCCGCCTTTGCCCAGTTTGCCAGTGACCTCGACCGCGCGACCCAGCTGCAGCTCCTGCGAGGGCAGCGCCTCACCGAGCTCCTCAAGCAAGGTCTGGCGACGCCTTACGATGTCACCGACCAGGTCGTCGTGATCTTCGCTGGGACCAACGGTGTCTTTGACGAAGTGGAGAGCGATCAAGTCGCCGCCCTCGAAAAGGTACTTTTGAAGCACGTCCACGACAAGTATCCGGACGTAATCGAAGAACTGAAGCAAACCAAGGCCATGTCCGAAAGCATCGAAACGAAGCTCAAGGAAGCCTATAAGGAAGCTCTCGCCGAGTTCAAGAAGTAAGCCCAACCCATGGCAACACTCAAGCAGATTCGTCAACGCATCAAGACGGCCAAGAACATCCGCCAGATCACTCGGGCGATGAAGCTGGTCGCGGCGGCTCGTCTCAAGCGGGCCCAAGACAAGGTGCTGGAAGCTCGCCCCTACAGCGACAAGATGCGCGAATTCATGCTGAGCGTCAGCGAAGCGGGTGCGTTACCAGCCCACCCGCTTCTGGAACGCCGCGAGGTCAAGCGGTACGCCGTGATCTTGGTCAGCGCCGAGCGCGGCTTGGCCGGATCCTATAACACCAACATCCTTCGGCGATGCGCGGACTTTCTCAAGGAGAACCCCCAAGACCACGTTCTCATCACGGTCGGAAAGAAGGGCAACCTCTTCTTCGGTAAGCGAGGAAGCAAGGTGGCTCACAATCTGACGGTTCCGAGCAGCGGGGCAACCTATGAGAACGCGGTGGAAGTCACCAAGGTGGCGACCGAACTCTTCACCAGTGGGGAAGTGGACGCGGTTTACGTGATCTACGCTAAGTTCTTCTCGGCGATCCGGCAGACCCCGCAAGTCGTGCAACTTCTGCCAATCGAGCCGCCGAAGCGTGAAGAAGCGGCCGCGGGTCCCAGCAAGGAGTACAAGTTTGAACCCAGCCCAGAGGAACTCCTCGGGATCCTTCTTCCCAAGTACACCTTGACGCTGACTTACCAAGCCTTGCTCGAATCCACGGCCTCCGAATTCGGGGCCCGGATGACCGCAATGACCAGCGCGACCGACAATGCAGGGGCAATGATCACTCAACTGACCCTTGTCGCCAACCGAGCCCGACAAGCCAGCATCACCAAGGAGATCTTGGAAGTTGTTGGCGGCGCCGAAGCGCTGAATGGCTAACCCACCTCGTGCCCTCATCACGGGCATGAACGGGACGGTAGCGCCGGTGGTGGCTGCCGAACTCGCCCAAAGGGGCTGGGAGGCCGTGGGTTGGGATCGCACCAAGGTCTCCACCGACGACTACTCGGTCGTAGAGGGCCACATTTTGGAGGTCCGCCCCGATGCGTTCTTCCATATCGGGATGGGTTCACCCGATTGGGCCGCCTGGATCGCCATCGTTTGCCAAGCGGAGAAGATCCCGCTCCTCTTCACCGGGACCGTCTCCGTCTATGGCGATGGGCAAACCGGGCCGTTCTCGGTGAACGACGTCCCCGTCCCGACTGATGACTATGGATCCTACAAGCTCGGGTGCGAAGGCGTGATCCAGCGGGCCTACCCGGGTGCGACCGTCGCCCGAATCGGGTGGCAGATCGGGACCGCGCCGGGTTCCAACAACATGGTGGACTACCTCGTGCGGACCGCAGTGGATGGGCGCATCACGCTCAGCGAGCGCTGGATCCCGGGGTGTTCGCTCTTGCCCGATACTGCCCGGGTCTTGGTCGACCTCGCTCTGGGCGGAGCCGCTGGGCTCTACCATGTCGATAGCAATCCCGGACTTAGCCTCGCCGAGATTGGACGGCGTCTGAACAAGAAACTCGACCTAGGGTTGGAAGTCGTCTCTGCCGATGAGCCGGTCAAGAATCACCGAATGGTCGATCCCCGGATCTCGATACCAGACATCTCGACCCGGATCTAGCGCTTCTTTTCGGGGCGGCCGTCGAAGCCGGGGTTCTTCATGTCGAGGTCGATCAGGCCACCCATGTAGTCTTCAAAGACCTCTGCGTCGGTGCGCTTGCGCGGGGGCTGCTTGGCCGGAGGGACCTTGGGCTCTTCGGGTTTTTTGAGAGCTTCAAGGTCGGCGAGGCCCTTGTGCGCCAGTCGTTCGCCGGGGCGGGCGAGGGCGCTGGCTTCGCGACGACCAATGTCGCGCCGAATCATCTCACTCAGCCGGTGGAATCCGGGGAGCTTTTCGCCGTTTGGGGTCAGGTGATCCAAGGCAACGGCGTAGAGTCCGTCGCGGGTGATGACCCAAGTCTTTTCGCCGGCCTTGACGATCCCCTCTTTATGCTGGGGCAGAGTGGACGTGAGGGGATAGACCAAGGCGATTTGGTCCAGCAGGTAGGCGACCACCACGGGGCGCTGGGCCTTGTTGCTGAACTTCTCCAACTCGGTGCCGGGCACTCGCGCGATGCAGAGGTCTCCGTGGTCCATGGCCTCTCCGGGATCCTACGCGGAGAGAAGCTGGTCGAGTTTCTCGTCGGAGAAGGATTCCATCTCGCTCAGGATCTTGTCGAACTCGGCACGGTGCATTTGGCGGCGTTCGCGCCGCATCTTTCCGGCCAAGAAGGCCAATTTGTCCTCGCGCGTCTCGCAGATCAGCCGCGGGACTTCGACGGGCTTGCCCTCTTGGATTGCGACCATGGTGACGCGGGCGGTGTTGGTGTGTCGCCGTGTTCCTTGGAGGAGATTTTCTGAGAAGAGGGTGATCGTGACTTCCATCGAGGTGCGCCCGACGAAGCTGATGTACCCTTCCAAGGTGACGAGATCGCCGACCTCGATCGGCTCGTGGAAGTCCACTCGGTCGAAGCTGGCGGTGACGCAGAGCGTCCCGGCGAACTTGCTGCTGGTGGCATAGGCGCAAAGGTCGATCATGGCGAGGATCGAGCCGCCGAAGGCTTTGCCGAGGAAGTTCGCGTCGGTGGTTTCGACGACTTGGGCCAGGGTGGTACGGGTTTCGCTGACCCGTTTGGCGCTCAAGCCAGAGCTCCTCGCACGACGGCGGCAAAGTCTTCGGGTTTGAGGCTGGCCCCGCCGACCAAGCCCCCGTCTATGTTCGGTTGGGCAAAGAGGTCGGCCGCATTGGCGGGCTTCACGCTGCCGCCATAAAGGATTCGGACAGTCTCGGCGAAGTCGGGAGAGCTGAGCTCGCCAAGGGTCCGGCGGATCATGCCACACACCCGCTCGGCTTCGGCCGCATCACAGGTTTGGCCGGTGCCGATGGCCCACACGGGCTCGTAGGCGACGACGATCTCGNNGGTTTGGCCGGTGCCGATGGCCCAGACAGGTTCGTAGGCGACCACGAGGCGATCCCAGAGATCGGTCCCTTCGAGCGCTCCGGCCAATTGCTCGCGAATCACGGCGTCGGTTTTGCCCTCGTTTCGCTCGCCGAGGGTTTCGCCGACGCACAAGATCGGGATCAGGCTGCTGGGCTGAATGGCGCGAAGCTTTAGATTGACGGTCTCGTCGGTCTCGCCGAAGTAGCCCACCGTGGAGGTGGGGATCTCCAGCACCCCAAAACGGGCCCGGCGTTCGCTGTGGCCAATGATCACGAATTCCACGCCTTCGGCCTCGAGCATCTCCACCGAGATGCAAGAAGTGAAGGCGCCGGAGGGCATCCAGAAGAGATCTTGGGCGCCGGTGGCGATGGTTGACTCTTCGAGCGCGGCGGCGACCGACGAGATCGCTACGAAACTGGGGCAGAGGACGATCTCCACCCCTTCGACATCGGCGACCAACGGTTCAAAGGCCTCGACGTACTCCACCCCGTCGAACGACGTGTGGTTCATTTTCCAATTGCCTGCGACGAGGGGAGTTCGTGCCATTTTTAGCTTAGCCCTTCTGCACCGTGGGTTCGATTTTGACTTCGACCTTGCCTCGGACTGCATTGGTCACGATGCAATAATGATCGGCCTTGTGGGCCATGTCGGTGGCTTTGGCCACGTGGTCGTCGGTGGCGTCTTCGGACAGGGTGATGACCGGATGGACGGTGATTTCTTTGTAGTTGAAGCTGGCTCCGTTCTGCTCCACGACACCGGTGGCGGTCACCGAGAAGTTCTTGACTGGGATCTTTTGGTTGGTCGCGATGATGCCGTAGGTGATGCTGTAGCAGCTGGCGATTGCGGCGGTCAGGAGCTCTTCGGGGTTTGTCCCTTGGCCGGGACCTTGGAATTCGGGCGGGACGCTGAGGGTGTTGGTGACGTTGGATCGGTTGGCGGTGACGGTTCCGGCGCCGTCTCGGCCTCCGTTCCAATCGACCGTGACGGGGTACTCGTGCAAGCTTGCCATTACCCTGTATTCTATCCGTGTTCGGGCCAAGTCGTCGGCGCGCGAGTAAGGGGGTAGAGGGTATGGAGCGCGGAGTTCCAGCTCCGCTTGCGCCCCGGAG
>DDSL01000107.1:0-1217 GCA_002343825.1 Chthonomonas sp. UBA2391 | reverse complement strand
TCTCCCACCCTCCGCCCCGGTCGGGGCAACGCCTTTGGGTAGAAGCAAGGTCCGATCGAGCCAGGATAGAGATCTCAACAAGTCTCCTTCAGAAGTTTGCCGAGCACGGCTCTAGCGGACGGGGCAAATCCTCTGGACCGACCTCTTGCGGCAACTCTGCACACCTGTTACAAATACGTGTCTCAAGTTCTGAAATTCGCTGTAGACTGAAGGGGATGAAATGCCATTTTTTCGTGAGACTCATTTTGCTGTCATCTTTTGTGCAGACGTTCGCAGAGGCCGCGCCGCCTCGTTATCGGATCGCACCAGGACGGGCGGAGTACCAACTGGGACAGGAAACGGTTAGGGCTTCTTACGGCGGGAGAAGAATTTTTCAATCAGGCTTGGGGCAGCCCAGAATAGACTTTGAATATGGCGGCCAGCGACATCATCTCCAAGCCATCACGGGCAACGGCACCCTAAGTCGTTCGCTGGATGACCGTTTTCTTCTCATTCGCCGCGGATCTGCGCTCAAAAATGAGTATCTAGATGGACTTGAGCTCAAGAAGTTGGACCACATCCTGCTCCCCAACGGGGCCCTAGAGCCACGTTCTCTCTACAAAGCCCAAAATGGGTGGCTCCTCGGGATGACCGGACATACGGGCCTAAACCCCCGGGCCCTGGCCTATCATCCCGACACCGGCCAGATGATCGAACCATGGGTCGGCGGCGTCTATGCGGCATTTATCGGGGCCACCCCCGATGGGACCTTGCTCGTCCAAGCCTCCAATGAGGAGAGTGCCGAGTACGGGTCTTCGAAGTTTGACAGCGGAACCTGGCTCTACAAAAATGGTCGATTTCAACTGATCAATGATCGCCATTGGGCCCACGGCATCAACGACGCAGGCGAAGTCCTCTTTGTCCGGGGCCAGTGGGAGATGATGAGGCGCAATGCCGACGGATCCCAGTACTGGTACAACATGGGGCACTTCTACACGGATGTTGAGCCATCGGGCTTTGCCGAGAACGGGCACTTTGTGGGAGATGGGTATTACCGGAACGGGGCACCTGTCCCCCATGCTGCGCTTCTGGGAAGCGGCGCTTTCTACGCTGACCGAGAGAAGATCTACTCGCTCCATGAACTGGTGGAAAACTACGTTTCGAGCGACCACCTCAGCAACCCCTGGATGGACCCCATCACCGGGACAATTTACGCCACTGCGACAGACGTGACCACT
>DDSL01000066.1:204-12779 GCA_002343825.1 Chthonomonas sp. UBA2391 | reverse complement strand
GTTAGGGGTTAGGAGCTAGGAGCTAGGGACTAAAGACATTGCCTGGGTGGACTCCGGGTAGGTCCACGGCCCTAATGGACGACCTCTGGCCCTACTTCCCACTCCCTAACCCCCAACCAACCACCCGCCCCCACAGCATTACGAGGGCAACGCTCAATCGGGGCGTGCCAAAATTGGGTTCTGCTTCGTCTTAAGACAAAGGTACTGGAGATCACTGTTGGACATTCTGAAGATGCTCGATCAATTGGAGGACTTGGCGGTCGAACAACCCCGCCATCTCGGACCGATCTATTGGGGGGTCCGAACCGAAGAGATCGCGATGCATATCGTGAAAATCCGGGCCAGCCTCCCCCGCGAAGTCAAAGAAGCCGCAAACGTCACCCGGGAATCTGAGCGAATTGTCGAATCGGCTCGCGAGGACGCCACTCAGACCCTGGAGCAGGCCAAGAAAGAAGCTCAGCAAATCATCGAATCGGCCCGAATGGAAGCCAACCTGATGAACGAGCAAGCCAAGCTCGAACAGCAGCGCCTCGTCAGCGAGAGCGAGATCCTAAAGCTGAGCAAAGCGCAGGCGGAAGAGCTCCGCACCGAGGCCCAACGAGAGGCCACCCAACTCCGCCGCGAGGCCGAAGACTATGCCTACAAGGTTCTGAACCATGTCGAACATGTCTTGGGCAAGGCGATGACTTCGGTCGAGAAGGGCAAGGCTGAATTGGCAAAGCCAGAAGAGATTCCTACTCCGATGGCTATTGTCGAACCCCGCGAGAGAGTTCGAGTTTGAGCCCCAGTGTCATAATTGCTAGCGGGGAACTCCCCGTCCGGTAATGCTCAGCTTCCGCACTCTGTTGCGCTATGGCCTCATCTCCGCTGTTGTCGGCGGGCTGGCCTACGTCGGTTCGCTCTTTCTTGAGAAGACCTTTGCGAGCTCGGCCACGCTGTACTTCCCCGCGAGCCAGGCTAGAGCTGCCGGAGGCGCTGAATTGCTCCTTGGTGGAGGAGGATCCGCACCCGACGCGGGCGGAGTCCCCCTCGCTCGGGGTTCTTTTGTCTCTCCGCTGGTCGGGTCGGGCGCCCAAACTGCGACCGGGATTCTCTTGAGCAATACCTGCCTGCGGGCGGTCATGACCGAGCTGAACCTGGCCGATCGCTGGGAAACTTCGGAGAGCAAGGCACTGAATCGCCTTCGCGGTTCGTTGGATGTCAAGACCGATACCAAGACGGGATTCCTCAAGATCAACGCGGCCGCAAACGACGATAAGCTCGCTCAGCAGATCATCGTCAAGATGCTGGCTCACCTCGATTCCCGCGCCGATGAGCTTTCTTTGAACGTAAGTCGCCGCAACCGTCAGAACCTGGAGAAGCGGGTCCAGAACTCGGAAGCAGAGGTCGAGCGGATCAAGCGCAAGCTGGATGAGGAGCTTGGCCGGGCCGAATTGACGGATAGCACCGAATTTGACAAGGTGATGGCCGAAGCCGCCACGCGCTATGACCAAGCTGCTGTCGAGCTTGGAGTCGCAAGAAAGCGCTATGAGGCCGTGAAGCAACTCAATGCGTTGGTCCTCAACCCCAACGCCAAGTATCCGCAGACCATCACCGCCCTCAACATCGTGGTTGCCAGCGCTCAGGATGCCACTGCACAGCTTTCGGCCAATGCCTCGAACATCATCACCGAGCTGCAGAGCCGCCGGATAGAACTGGAAGACGCAGCCCGAAAATATCAACCCACCGCACCCGAATATGCCGAAGCGGTGAAGAAGATGAACTCGGCCGAGGCGGTGGCCCGGCAGATGATCGCGGGGCAGGCCAAAGAGTCGCAAGCCGGCTTGCGACCCGAGCTCATCCAGGCCCAGGTTCAGATCCGCGCACTGGAGATCACGACCCAAAGTTACAAATCCCTTCTGGACCGCTATGAAGGGATGTTGAGGAAGGCACCGGCTCGCCGCTCGACCGGCGAGATCCTGAAGAACGAATTCACCACTGCCCTCACCAAGCTCCGCAATAACGAAGTTGAACTCGACTTCGCTCGCCTGGCCGAAGAACGCGACCCAGCTCGCTATGAGGTTGTGGATGAGCCTATGGTCGAGCCAGACCCCGTTGCGCCCCGGAAGCTGATGATCGCGGCCATCTTTGCCGTTCTGGCCTTTGCGGTCCAGATCGGTCCTTGGCTGATCCGAGGAGAGAGTCCGGCGCCTAAGAAGACAACAAGCGGAAACGACTCTGGGCCTGGGGATCGCGACTCAGCAGAGCCACTTCCGGGGTCAAGTCCTTAGTCAATTCGGCAAAAGACTTACCGTTTTCGGTATCCATGGCGTTCGCCCAAATCGACTCAAGTTCCTTTTGAGCTTCGCTGATGTTGGCTTTTCCGGTACTGAGCGCTTGGAGCCTTTCTCGGTCGGGACCACTGACCTCTTGGCCGCCGGCCAAGACCGCATAGCCTTGCCGGATACTGTAGTCCCCGTCAAAGTCGAGCAGATAGAACTTATCCTCAGACCGTTCGGCTCCCACCTCGGCAAAAAGCGACCGGACCACGAACGGAGACGAGTTGAAATCTCCGAAGGAGCGCTTCATCGGGGTGCTGAGGGCCGAGATCACCCGCTGGATCGTGACGTCGGGCTCGCTGCGTTGGTAGCCCTCTTGATGCGCAAAATCGATCGCGGCGACTCGGAGCGACTCGATATCGGACTGCTGACCTAACCCTGCGAAGAGGAGGCGGTCGTAAACCTCATAGATCTTGCGGGCCTGGCGGCGCACGGTGAGTGCCAACACGCCTTCTTCGAGGCTCACCGCCAGGACGGGAGCCCCGCCCGCTAATCGGCTCTGTACATAGCTGATCCGGTGGCCAATCGCCTCTTGCCAATCGTAAGGTGTGAGCATCTTCTCTCAGACTATACGGGTTTTTGGGAGTCGCTGACTCTATGCGAGGAGATTAACTCGTCGATGTTGACGCCCCGTTCGACTACTTCCCTCTGAAAAGCCTCGGGCAGGCGGGCAAAATCGCTGAAGTCCACCACGTAGGGAATTGAGCTGTCATCTGCCGCTTCGCTGAGGTCCGAGAGCAACGAGAGCGGTAGAACCTGTTGGCCGCGCAGACAGACGTCCAGATCGGAGTAGGTCCGCGCCCGGCCCAGGACCCGGGAACCGAAGAGAAAAGCCGGGACCTCCGTATGCTCCCGGATCATTTGATGAAGCAACAGGAGGTGGCGCGGTTCAATCTGGATCTTCTCGGAGTTTTGCAACGGGGTCACGCTCCTCACCGGAGGGCTTCGGCGGCGAATTTTCCACTCAGGGTCGTCATCGGCAGCCCCGAACCGGGCTGGACCGATCCGCCGGCGTAGGTCAGGTTGGGATATTCGGGGTCGCGGACAGAGAGCGGAAGAATGCCTCCCCACAGCCTGAACTTCTCATCGGGCCCATAGAGCGAACCCCGGTAGGAACCATCGCGGCTCTCGAAGAGCAGGGGGGTCTGGATCCTTTCGAAGTCAATTTCGCCGGGATCGAGCTCCCAACCAAACGACCGAAGAGAGGCCAAAACTCGGTCGCGTCCCTTCGCGGCTTCGGTGTTCCAGTCCAGGTGGTCCTCGATCGCGGGACAGGTCACGACGGCGAAGAGATTGCTGCAGCCATCGGGAGCGACCGACGGATCGACCTCATGGGTGGCGTTCAGATAGACAATTGGTGGGTCAGGAAAAACGCGGTGGTCGTAGAGCGCCTCGAATCCCTTTTCATAATCACGAGGGACGAGTAGCGTATGGTGACTCAGTCCGGGAAGTCGACGACGGATCCCCCAGTGGACCGTGAAGTAACTATAACTGGGAGGCGGACTGAGCTTTTCACCGAGCATTCGGCGGGTGGTCACGCGGTCTTGGTTCGAGATGACGGCATCGCATTCGATCCGTTCGCCGTTCTGAAGCCTTACCGCGTCAATTCGTCCGTTGCGACTTTCGAAGCCAACCACAGCCGCACCGGTGCGGAACTCGACCCCCAGCTCAACCGCAAGCCGAGCAAAGGCCTGCGGGATCACGCGGACCCCGCCCAGGGGGTACCAGACGCCCTCTCGGATCATGTAGTACGGGATCAAGAGTCCCGAGGGCGACTTGGCCCGGTAGCTCTGCCCGCTATAGCTGGGGAAGCCATAGAAGAAGGCGCGCAGAACCGGACTCTGGAACCAACGGTCCACCAATTCTCGGAAGCTCGCCCGGACGTCGAAGGAGAGCGCGAAACGGGTGAGATCGGGGTGGGCGAGTTGCCAGGGCTTATCGAATGGCCGGTCGAAGATCGTTCTGTCGATCAGTCCCGAGACTCGGTCGAGAGTCGCAAGAAGCTTCTGAATCGATCCCACATCTTGAGGGGCAACTTGGCGAAGAACCTCCAAGCAGCCGGCTTCTCCATCGGGGAGGTCGAAGGGCTCGGACCCCTCGAAGTAAACCCGAGTAAATGGGTCCAAGCGCTGAAAGTGGAGATAGTCCTCCATCTTTCGGTTGGCATGCCGAAAGACGGCTTCATAGAGCCGCGGAAGGATGATGATGCTTGGGCCAGGATCGAGCGAATATCCATGGGTCTCAATGGCTTGAGCCTTTCCGCCGATCTGGTCTTGACGCTCTAGAACCAGGACATCGTGGCCCAAAAGCCGGGCGTGGATGGCGGCCGATAGGCCCCCCTGGCCGGCCCCGACCACAACGACCTGCTTGGGCATCGGGAGATTAGTTGGAAGAGACGGCCTCGAGCAATCCGTCGGACTCGAGACGATCCAATTGGCCTTCGATCGATTGACTCAGCACTTGGGGATCCCGACGCTTCTGCCGAGCTGTTTTGAGGAGTGCCGAGGCGACAAAGCCTACTGCGATGCCAAAGCCAACGAGAAAGATTCCGCGTGCCACTGTATCTGAGTATACGCGCGAGACGGCGGTGCGGGTTACGCGATCCTCCGCGCAAAAAGAAGACTCCGCCACCCCTTAGGAGTGGCGGAGTCCGGATCTCTTGCGGGAGAACCGCTACCGATTGGCTGTTCGCGAAATGAACAGTGTTCCGGTTGTGGTTGCCCCGCTCGCATTGACCTCAGCGGTGAACCGTACGGCAACGTCGCGAGTGACGACCGTGGTCGGAACCGAGAAGTTCACCGTGCGAGAACCTGCCGGGACGGTAACCCGTCTTGGGAAGGTCACGAAGGCACTCTGGTCAACATAGAGGTTGATCAGGAGGCCTCCCGTAGGAGCGACCTGCTCCAGTGTGATGGTTCCCGTGGCAGTGTTGCCACCGATGACCGTGCTCGGGCTGAACGTGATGCTCGAGACCGTGGTGACGTTGACCGTCACCGTCGTCGTGCGAACGTCGTCATCTCGGCGAGCCGTGAGCGTGGCGGTTACCCGACCCGACACCGGAGCGGTCCCGACCACGAAGTTCACCGAGGTGGCTCCGCCAGGAACAGTCACGGTAGCCGGAACGACGACCGCCGATACGTTCGAGGTCAGACGGATCTGGAGTCCACCAGCTGGGGCTGGGCTGCTGAGCGTGATGGTTCCGTTGGCCGTCTGTCCACCGAGGAGGTTGTTAGGACTGACGCTCAGGGCCGTCATCCGCGGCGCGTCGACGATCAAGTTTCTCGTATCGGACACACCGGACGGACTTGCCGCGGTGATTCGAATCAGTCGGTCAATCGAGACCAGACTCGTCGAGATGTTGAACGTCGCGGTGGTTGCGCCGGCCGGAATCGTCAGGCTGGTCGGCAACGAGGCAACCGTCGGATCGCTAGAGGTCAACGTGAACCGCAGACCACCCGCAGGTGCCACTTCGCCGTTTCGGAGGGTAATCCGACCGGTCGATGCAGCTCCACCAGGAACACGACTCGGAGTCAACGCAAGGTCGAAGGCCAGGGCCCGGACCTGAAGCGTGGCTTCCGCCGCGTTGTAGCCGGTCTTGTTGGCACGAATCGTCATGTTCTGAGTTGTGCTGACCCCGTTCGTTTGCACCGTGAAGGTTCCAATATTGGAGCCCGGTGCAATCGTTACCGTCATCGGGGAAACCGAACCCGCACCGACGTTCGTGTTGTTCAGCGGGATGACAAATCCGCTTGCCGAAGCCGGACGGCTGAGAGTGATGGTGCCTTGCACCACGGCTCCACCGAGAACACTCGTCGCGTTCAGGCTAACGGAAGTGATGTCGGTTCCGCTGATTTGCAACACGCCGCTGGCGCTACTGCCGTTCAGTGTGGCCGTGATCGTGCTGTTGGTGGTGATGTTGGGCGAGGCCGTCGTCTTGACGATGAACGTCGCCGTTCGATCACCCTTGTTCAGCTTGATCGGGTTCGGCTCGACCACGCCCGGATGACCGGTGATGGCGAGATTGACCCGGGCGCCTTCGGCAGCTTCACCATCCAGCAGGATCGTTCCCGTGGCGGTTTCGCCGCCATTGACGGTCGGCGGGTCGAAGGTGACGTTGACGACGCTCACCGGGACGAGTCGAAGTCGTTGGGTAAGCCCGACGCCCTCCACCGAGGCTTGGACGTTGACATCCGTCGGAGCATCCACACCATTGGTGTCGATGTCAAAAGTGACGGTCTGCTGTCCGGCGGGAATCGTGACCGGATTCACGGGGAACTCGACGAAGTCGGGTCGGCCCGAAGAAAGCTGGACTTGAACCCCACCAGCGGGTGCCGGTTGGAAGAGTCGCACCGATCCTTGGAGGCTGTTTCCGCCAGGGATCTCTTCGGTGCTGATCGTGAAGGCATCGAGCCAGGGTCGCACGTTCAGTCGAGCGACGACCAAGTCTCCGTCATACTCCGCCCGGATATCCGAGAACGAAGGCTCGTTGACGGCTCGAGTGAAGATCGTGAAGTCGGCGAAGTTAGCTCCGGCCGGAACGGTCACCCGGATACTCGTCGCTCCCGAAGAGGAGAGCCGAGCGACCTGGGGATTCAGAACGCGGATCGTAACTTGGGTTCCACCAGCCGGAGCAACTTCTCGAAGGAAGACTGTTCCCGTCGAGGTCGAGCCGAGCCCGCCCGCGACTTGATCTGGATTCAGAACGATTCCATCGAGGATAGGAAGTCCGACTCGGATCTTCAGGAGATAACCGTCGGCGAAGATATCCGGAACGATCTTGAACGGAAGCCCGGCCAAGAAGGCTCCTGGAAGGCCTGGGAAGCCTCCGGGGAGGCCGGTATTGCCAGGGGCGATGAAGAAGCTATCGACCACACCGGAAATCGGAACGAAGATGCCACCCGAAGTCGTGATCCCCGTGAGGTACGCACTGTTGGTGGAATCGAGGTGAATATGGTTCACCTGCTCGTTCACCGGACCACCGACGTAGGTGCTCAGGAGCAACCCGGTGGCCGTCGAGTTCAGAACGGTGAGGAAGCCCTCGGTGGTGGAAACGAGCGCAGGAAGCGTTCGCGGCCACTGGAGGTTCCCGTTTTCATAGGTCGTATCGAGCGCCGGCTCTTGTCCAGGAACGTTGGGCGCAATCGGCGTCAGCACGATGGCCCCTGGAGTCGTTGTTCCGGGCAGCGGAGGTCGAATGTATCCGACAATTCCACCGACGTAGGCGTTGCCTCGGCTATCAACCTTCAGGGCGAGCGGTCGCACCGGACCGGTTGTCCGAAGGTTGGTGCTGTAGAGGACCTGGTTGGCCGTCGGAGAGAGCTTGGTCACGAAGACGTTGTCGGACAACGTGAAGACCTGACCAAAGCTACCAACCGTTCGCGGGAAGTTGAAGGAACGAGAGATCCCGGTGACATAGATGTTTCCGAGGCTATCGATCGCAATTTGAGATCCTTCGTCGTCGCCGCTACCCCCGATCAGGGTTGAGACCTGAAGGTTGCCGGCAGAGTCATACTTTCGGGCGAACGCATCGGTTCGTCGGAGAAGGTTCCCACCGGTGTAGATCCCGTTGGTCACGACAAAAAGCGGACTCGTCGGACTGAGGACGGCGTTGTTGGTGTTCTGGACGTATCCGGTCACGTAGGCCGAACCAGCTCCATCAACGGCGAGGCCCTTGACGGCTGTCGGCAAGCCTTCGGCGATGTAGCGACCGAGGCCCGACTGAACGGTGAACGTTCCGCCGCCTTGGTTATAGCGGTAGCGACTCAGGAATCCGAAGTTGTCCACATCGTCCGGCGGCAACGCGGTGATGTCGGGGACGGCCCCGAGGGCTGTTCCAGAGAGGACAAGGTCAACCGTGCTCGAAGGAGTGGCGACCGGTCGAATCGCGAACCCACCAAAGATTTGGTCGGCACTATCGTCGTTACCGGTTAGGTGAATGGTTTCGTTCTGGAACGGATTCAGAACGGTCGCCGGGTCGCTTGCCAGACGCTGCATGAACAGACGCTGGTTGAACTCGGTGACATAGAAGAATGCAGTGAGCGTCGTAGTGACGATGTCGTAGACCCGCGTGGCCGCTCCACCGGTGAGGGCAATGCTGATTGTGCCGGCGGGGAGCGAAGCCGGTCCAGAAGCCAGAGTCACTTCTCCTACCGGCAGACTGATCGGAGCGGCCGTGAGCGCGGCCACGATATCAGCCCCAGTGGCATCGAAATCAATCGGAGCGGTCAACGTACCGTTCACGCTGATCCGGAATGTTCCTCCTTGGGGCCGGTAGCCGAACTCACCAGCATCAGGATCGGGTGGAACCCAGCTCAGGGTCAGGCTGGCGCCGCCCAAGTCGGGCTCCACGGCCAGGGTGTAGGGGTGAACCTGTTGCTCAATCACAACCGGATTGAGATCTGGACCGGTGGCCGTGATGAAGACACGGTTCAGCGGAAGGGCTCCTCCGATGGTGGTAAACGTCCCCGGTGTGCTGATTTCGTCGAGCGAGGCGAGAACCTGCGCGGCGGTGGCGTTGAACGGAGTCGGAGTCGCCGAAGCGCCGTTCCATGTCAGCCGGAAGGTACCTGCGTCGGGAACTTCGTCTGGAGAGATTGGCTCGATTTTTTGCCGCAAATCCTTGGCGAAGGTCCCTGAGGTGGTTTCCCCGGCAATCCATACGCTGCCGTATTGGTCCACGGCGATCGCCTTCGGAACGTCGATCGCAACCCCTGCATAGTAGGCCACATAGAGCGGTGCATAAACGTCAGCGCTGAGAGCGACGACGAATCCGTCCAAGCTCTCTTTCAGATTGACGCTGTAGGGACCGACGGTGACCGGAAAGTCGGTGGCAAAAGTCGAACCCGTGACGAAAAGCTGGCCAGCGTTATTGGTCGCGCTGGCGTTGGTTTCGTCATAAGCGCCGTTGGGTGCGCCATCTCCACCGATGTACGTCCCATAGACGAGCGGGTCGATGACGAGAGGCTTGCTGCGGTCATAGCGACCAAACTTGAATCCGACGCGGTTCTTCCCGAGGGGGATAAATTGGGATTCCACTACGCGTCGCTGGTTCCCGACGATTTGGTAGGTTTCCAGGTTCTTTTGTCGGGCGGTTCCAATCGAGGTGTGGATCAGAAGATCGCCATTGGAATCGACTTCGACGCCCTTGGCACCATCGAAGACGAGCGTGATCTGCTCGGCCTTCACAAACGGTGCGGCGACGATATCGTATCGAGGAACGCCGGACTGCTTATAGTGGCGCATGTCCACGCCGGGGAGGACTTCATCGGTCCAAGCCTCAGCAAATCCACGCACGCCGCGAGTATTTCGACCCTTGTGCGGTCCCGTGTAATCAATCCGGAGCGGGCTGGCGTTGAGACCCTTGCCCCGCGCGCCCTGACCAGTGGCACCATCGATCCGCATCTGGACGACGTGGCCCACGCGACGATCCTCACCATCGACTTCGCGGATGGTGAAGTAGTCGAGCGTTGCGCCCGTGCGGGTCGCCCAGTAGGAATAGCCTGGCCCGTAGGTATGGAAAAGGGCTCGAGCATCCCACTGTCCCCGGTTCTCTTGGAAAAGGTTGCGGGCTTGCCCCAAACCTTCCGTCGCCTGAGCACCAGGCTGAACCTCCGAAGACCCCGCCTGCTGGAGAGCAGAAAGGAAGGGATTGGCCGAAGCCAAAGCCGCGATAAGGGTGGCCCCCACCACCAAGAACGTTTTACGAATGCCGATCACTCATGCACCTCAAGCAGGCAGTATAACTCGAAATTGTCCGTAGCTTGTTTCCCCACGGATCATAGGTTTGACGCATATTTCGGCCCTAAGAGCCGAAAGAATTTTCAGAAAATTGATCGAGCAAGCAAAATTATCCGTTGCTCGGAACGAATTGTCCAACTTTGTCGGATTCTCGCTGATCACGAGAAACCGTCAGTACACTGGCTTGGGCCGCGAGCATCCCGGCAATCTCCACGAAGGCCTTGGCTTGCTCGCGTTCGGGGTGGGCCACCATGCTGGGAATTCCCTCGTCGCTACAATGGCTGATGGCCGGATCAAGCGGAACCGAACCTAGGAACGGAATCCCGATCGACCGGGCCAAATCTTCACCGGGCATCCCAGTAAAAATTCGGGAGCGAGTTTTGCACGTCGGACAGACAAACTCGGCCATATTCTCCACCACGCCCAAAAGGGGGCTGTTCAACCGGCGGAACAGTTGAGCCGCCTTCCCCGCAATATTTGCGGCCACATGGTGGGGGGTCGTCACGATCACGACACCGGTGATCGGAGCCAATTGAGCGAGGGACATCGGCGCGTCGCCGGTCCCCGGGGGAAGGTCGACCAAGAGATAGTCCAACTCTCCCCAGGCGACATCGGCTAGGAGTTGTTTGACGGTTCCGGCGACCATTGGACCCCGCCAAAGAACAGCGTGGCCTTCTTCCAGCAAGAACCCGAGGGACATCAAATGGATTCCATGCCGCTCAATCGGGACGATCTTTCCATCTTGGGTGAAGGGGCGGGCTTCGGGGCACCCCATCATGAGCGGAATGCTCGGCCCATAGACGTCGGCATCCATCAGCCCCACTCGGGCACCAGTCTGGGCGAGAGCGATGGCAAGGTTGACGCTGACCGTGCTCTTTCCGACTCCACCCTTGCCGCTGGCGATGGCGATCACCTGCTTCACCTGGGGGATGAGATCTTCTTGCTGCGGTCGACGTGCGCGCACCTGGGCGGTCATCTCGACCTCCACCCGATTCACGCCCGGAAGAGCCGCGACCACTTCTTCGCACTGGGCCTGGAGTTGCTCCTTGACCGGACAGGCGGGGGTGGTGAGTTCCACCCGAAAGCGAACGGTTCCCTCTTCGATCTGGATCTCTTGGACGAATCCGAGAGAGACGATATCGCGATGGAGGTCGGGGTCTTGGACCGCGCGGAGGGCCTCGAGTACGTCTTCGGGTGTAACAGCCATTCGGTTTATGCCTAGAAGGTACCTACGCCAGACGGCTACCGGCTGATGGCAGGGACCCTCATGCAGTGACCGGCTCGGGCATCGGGAGGATTGGGTCGGGTTGCGACTTGATCCAGATGTGCTTGCCTTCCCGGGAAGAAACGTCAAAGGCCTCCATGATCTGGGTGACGTGGACGGGGAACTCCCCGGCGAGTCGGCCTACGGTGCCATTCTTGCTCGCTTCCACCAGGTCGATCAGACCAATGCCGCGGGAGTTTTCGGCGTATGGACGGTGGATCGGGATGTCGCTCCATTCGGAGCTTCCTTGCCGACGGATCCGGACCGGACCGCCAAACGTGTTGGGATCGGGGACCTCCATCACCCCTTCTGTTCCGAAGACCGTGATGGGGGGATAGGCATAGCCAGGGACATCGAAGCTGGTGGTGAGGGCGGCAGTGGCCCCGCTGACGAAGTCGATCACGCCCGTTTGATGGGTTGCCACGTGGACCGGGACCTCGGTTCCTCGCAGCGGTTCGGAGGTGATGGTCCGGGTGGAGTGGGTCATCTTGGTGCTGGCCGTGACTCGGGTCGCCGGACCGAGCAGCGCGACAAGGGCGCTGACGTAGTAAGGGCCCATGTCGAGCATGGGCCCTCCTCCATGGTCGTAATAGAAAGCTGGGCTTGGGTGCCAGGACTCGTGACCTGGGCAGAGCATGAATCCTTGGGCAAACACGGGCTGGCCGATCGCTCCCCGCCGGATCTGCTCCATGGCCGTCTGGATTCCGGCCCCGAGGATCGTGTCGGGAGCGCAGGCGAGTTGTCGCTGGGCAGCGACGGCGGCGGCGAACTGTTGTTCGGCTTCGAAGGCGCTCACGCCGAGTGGCTTTTCGCTATAGACATGCTTCCCTGCCTTCAGCGCGGCCAGGTTCAAGTCGTGGTGGGCCCGCGGGATGGTTAAGTTCAGAACGACCTCCACCTCGGAGTCGTTCAGGAGATCCTCGGTCGAGAGGACCTTCGGGATTCGGAACTCCTCGGCCTTCGCCTGAGCTTTGGCGAGGTCGAGATCGCTGCAGGCGAGCACATGGACTCCGGGATTCTGAGAAAGGGTTTGGAAGTAGATCCCACTAATGGCTCCACAGCCGATCACACCGACATTCATGGCCGTAGTTTATCGGATTCGGTGAGCGCCGCCCGGCGCGGGGCCGTATTCCTCAGGTTCGTGGAGCGTTGCGGAGCGGTTGGGGAGCAATGGGGGAGCGCCGCCCGGCCCGGGGCCAGTCCCGGGTGGGACCCCGGCCGCCTTCGGCAGCTCCCACCCTCCGCCCCGGTCGGCG
>DDSL01000066.1:0-177 GCA_002343825.1 Chthonomonas sp. UBA2391 | reverse complement strand
GTCCCGGCGTCCCGGTCGGCGCGAACTGGCGGCTCCGGAGCATACTCGCGGCCTAGCCTTCGCACTGCGTCTCGCTCTATCCACTCAGTGAGGTGATGCTCCCTCCGAAGAGCCACCAGTGCCGCTCGCCGAGGCGCAGCCCGAGCCGACAAGGCGAGGGAGGGCGTGGCCTCGGGG
>DDSL01000078.1 GCA_002343825.1 Chthonomonas sp. UBA2391 | reverse complement strand
TCGTTAGCGAGCGACGATCTTGCGGATGAGCCGCAGGATTTCGATGTAAAGCCACACGATCGTAACCATGAGGCCAAAGGCGGCATACCACTCGTAGTGCCCCGGCGCCCGGCTGTCGACCCCCTCTTCGATGAAGCTGAAGTCGAGCAAGAAGTTGAACGCGGCCAACCCGATCACGAAGATGCTGAAGACAATCCCGATCGGTCCGCCCTGGAAGATCGCAAGCCCACCGAAGAAGCTTGGGGCGAAGAGACTTCCCAAGAAGCAGACCAAGTAGGTGATCCCGACCGCCAAGGTCGCTCCGACGATCACCGACCGCATCGTGTCGGTCACGACAATGATCCGCTTGGCATACAGGAAGAGCATGATGCCCAGCGTGAGGATCGTTCCGAACATGGCGATGGGAATCGCCGAACCGGCCAAAGCCTGATACTGCGACTTGCCGCTCTCGACCGCGCGGGTCATCTCGGCCTGCATGATGAACGAGAGTGCCCCCACAAAATAGCCCTGAGCTAGGGCGTAGATCGGAGCTCCCACCGGGGCGATTCGCGGCTTAAAGCCAATCACCACACCCAGGACCAGGCAAAAGAACACCATCCCGATCATCAGCGGCAGAACAGGGAACTTGTAGCCGATGATCCCGGTCATCAGCACCAATGCCATCAGAAAACCGGTCTTCTTGATCGTTCCACTCAGGGTCATCACCCCCGACTGGGAATCGACCGCGCTGACATCACGTCGAAAAGCTTCACTCGAAAGGGTTGGATTGCCTCTGTTCATTTATTCACCTCACACACTCCACTCATTGTATCAACGTTTGAACCGGAAAAAAAGATCCGGCCAGCATTCTGCGCCCCTTCGCGCAACAATCGGGCGCGAACGGACGTTGGTACAATAGCCCACGCCCCGGAAGCTTGCCGGGTACTGTGGATCGCAACGATGGAAACGTTTGATCGAGTTAAGAAAGTGGTCGTCGAGGAGCTCGGCGTCAAAGACGAAGAAGTCAAGATGGAATCCAGTTTCACCGAGGACCTCGGGGCGGATTCCCTCGATGTCGTGGAACTCGTCATGTCCTTTGAGACCGAGTTCGGGATCGACATCCCCGACGACGACGTCGCCAACCTCAAGACGGTGGGCGATGCCGTGAACTACATCCAAACTCGCAGCGCCTAAGCTGCAAAACCAAGAAATGGATTTGAACTACCGCCCGTCTGGCCGGGTTGTGGTCACCGGAATCGGTGCCGTAACCCCGCTGGGCATCGGCGTGGATCAGTTTTGGCCCCGGATGATCCGGGGAGAAAACGGCATCCGCACCATCCAAAATCTGGACGCCAGCGAATTCGCGACCCGCATCGCGGGTGAGGTCCCCGACTTCAACGCCGAAGACTGGCTCGATAAAAAGGAAGCTCGCCGCATCGACCGGTTCATCGCCTTCGCCGTGGCATCGGCCACGATGGCGATCCGGGATTCGGATCTGACCATCAACGACGACAATCGGGGCGATATCGGTTGTCTCATCGGGTCGGGGATTGGTGGACTCACCTTTCTGGGCGAGCAGTTTCGCCGTCAGATCGAAGGTGGGCCCGGCAAGGTTTCGCCCTTCCTGGTCCCCTACATGATCCCCGACATGGCGAGCGGCTACACCAGCATCGTGCACGGACTTCGCGGACCCAATACCTGCGTGGTTTCAGCGTGTGCGACAGGGACCGACGCCATCGGCTTTGCCTATCATTTGGTGAAGAGTGGCGAGGCGATTGCCATGGTCACGGGCGGTAGTGAGGCTCCAGTTAACGAGATCGGCCTTGCTGGTTTCTGCGCTTGCCGTGCGATGAGCACCCGCAACGACGACCCGGCCCACGCCTCTCGACCGTTCGACAAGGAGCGAGATGGATTTGTGATGGGTGAAGGCTCAGCTGTCTTGATCCTCGAAGATTACGATCATGCGATCGCACGAGGAGCCAAGATCTACGGCGAAGTCGCAGGCTTCGGGATCGCGGGCGATGGATATCATATCACCCAGCCTTTGCCCGACCACGATGGTGCCTTTCGCAGTATGCAGATGGCGCTCCGGTCGGTTGAGAGAACCGAGGTGGACTACATCAACGCCCACGGGACCTCAACTCCGATCAACGACCGGGCAGAATCGTTCGCCATTCAGAACGTGTTTGGCGGCGTCGACAAGACCCCGCCGATCAGCAGTACGAAGTCGATGATTGGCCACACCCTGGGAGCCGCTGGCGCGATCGAGGCCGCCGTCTGTCTGCTCGCAATGCGCGACCAGATCCTGCCTCCGACGATTAATTACGAGTTCCCCGACCCCGACTGTCCGCTCGACTGTGTCCCCAATGAGGCGCGCCCCGCCAAGGTGGACGTGACGCTGAGCAACAGCTTCGGCTTCGGCGGGCACAATTCGTCGCTCGTCTTCCGCCGAGTTTGATCGCTTCCGCCCCGAATCGAGGGCCCAGGGAGTCCTGCAGGCTCCAATGGTCGCGGATTAGATGCCAAGGCCCCCTCTCCCAGCGAGAGAGGATCGATCGGGTCCTTCCTGAACCGGATTGCGACGAGCTCCGAGCAGAGGGGGAGCCCCGGAGCTGGAGTTCAATGCTCCCACTTGGGTCCGCAGACTTAAGGTCGTCTTCTTCCGGAGGAGACGCAGGCACGGACCGCCAGAACCGAGCGCATGGGGTAGGTCGAGCTCGCCGGCCCGGGGCGGAGCCCTGTGGACTGATCCGCCCAGTTCTCGCCGGTTGTTCTCTCTCCACAGGGTGAGGGCGTGGCTCGGGCCGGGTCGGCGAGCCACTGCTTGCTCGACTGAGAGGTGCCCGTTCCCGTGGGCCGAGAGAGTCACCCTCGCGCCCACCCATGAGAGCCAGAGAGTAAACTCCGAGTTCCCATGCCCGATCTGTTGCTCGAAGTCGGTTGCGAAGAGCTTCCCGCGTCATTTGTTGCCAATGCCGCCGCTCAGCTCGCCCAAGAGGTCGCCAGCCGACTCGCCGCCGCTGGCCTCAAGACCGAGGAGATTCGGAACATGGCCACCCCCCGACGACTGATCGTCTCGGCCAAGAACGTCCCCGCCCAACAGGCAGACAGCGTTAAAGAAGCTCGCGGGCCCGGCATCAAAGCCGCTTACGACGCCGATGGCAAACCGACGAAGGCGCTCGAAGGGTTTTGCCGGGGCCAAGGCGTCGACGTCAGCGCCGTCTACACTGAGGGCGATTACGTCTACGTTCGCAAGGAGGTCGTCGGGCTACCCGCCGCCGAGGTCCTCCAGACCCTGCTCCCCGAGGCGATTCGGGCTCTGACCTTCGAGAAAAGCATGCGCTGGGGGGCCAGCCGAATGCGGTTCGCCCGACCCATCCGATGGATCGTCGCCCTGCTCGATCAGGCGGTAGTCCCGTTCTCGGTCGAAACCGTGACGAGCGGAAATACCACCAAGGGCCACCGGTTCTACAACCGACAGACCTTCGAGGTGACCTCTTACGACGACCTCATCGCCAAGCTCCGCGCCGCAAGCGTCGAACCCGACCCCCACGAGCGACACAGCCGAATCGTCCGCGAGGCCAATGCCGTGAGTTCGGGGACGCCGGAGATCACCGACGCCCTGCTCGACGAAAACGTCTACCTCACCGAGTGGCCCACCGCGATCGAGGGCAGCTTCAATCCCGAGTTCTTGACCCTGCCCGAACCGGTGCTGATCACGGCCATGGCCAAGCACGAAAAGTTCTTCCCCGTGCGCGATAAGGCCGGCAAACTCACGAACAAATTCATCTCGATCCGCAATGCCGGGACCGACGACGCCGTCCGCGGCGGAAACGAATGGGTGCTGAACGCCCGGTTCAATGACGCCAAGTTCTTCTTTGACGAAGACCAAAAGTCCAATCTGGAAGGCTTCTTGGCCCAAACCGAGCGGATGACCTATCAGGAGCAACTCGGGTCGGTGCGCGCGCGGGTCGATCGTCTGATCGAGCTGACCCCCAAGATTCTCGATGCCCTCGGCCGGGGAGGGCTCACGGAAGCCGCCAGGCAGGCGGCCCGCCTCTGCAAGGCAGATCTCGCCTGTGGTCTGGTCGGAGAACTCCCCGCCCTACAAGGGCTGATCGGAGCGGAGTACGCTCGGCGCGAAGGCGTGGCCAAGGATGTCTGCGACGCCATCGGTGCCCACTATGACCTCGGTCGTGCCACTGCTCTAGTCGGTTCCTCGCGAGATCTGGCCCTCGCCCTGATCGCCGCCGACCAGCTCGACAAGCTGGCCGGATACCTGGGGCTCGGTCATGCCCCCACCGGTAGCAGCGACCCCTTCGCCCTCCGCCGGGCGGTCACTCTGCTGATCGAGATCCACGAGGCTTGGGGCATGGAGACGGATTGGCAGGCCGCTCTAGGGCAAGCACTCACCGTTTACCGCTCGCAGGGAATTGCCCTTAACGAAGAGGAGGCATACCAAGCCTTGGGCCAGATCTTTGAGGGCCGATACAGGGCGATGATGGGCCATGCTCGCTACGACGCTCTTGAGGGCGCCACCGCCGCGAGCCTGGAGGTCTTGACCAACCCGGCGGAAGTCCGCCGCCGAGTCGAGGTTCTGTCCCTCGCGGCCGAAAACACGACCCTGATCCAAGCGCTCAGCCGACCCCTCAACATCGTGCGGGCGGCCGAAGAAAAGGGGATCGAGATCCAGCCTCAGAATTACCGCGAGCATTTGGACAGCGCCGAGGCAATCGCTCTCGATGACGCAGTTCCCGCCGAGGGTTCGGCCCGCAAGCCCCGAGAGGTTGTGAGCGAGCTAACCTCTTGGATCGAACCAATCAACCGATTCTTTGATTCAACGATGATCATGGTCGAAGATGCCCAGATCCGCGCCGCCCGATTGGGGATGCTGAAGCGCATTTCTCAAGCGATCTTGCGCCATGGTGACTTCACCCGGATCGTCTCGGATGGACCCCGATGAGCGAACTTTTGAAAATGATTCACCGTCCGAGCGATAACGCCCGGCGCAAACCCTCGCTCGATGGTCTAAAATGGCAATCGGTTGTAGGAGCGAACCTTGTCCAAAAGGCAGGGGTCGCTGGGGACGACGCGTGACGATGAATACGACGCTCATGACGCTTGGAGGGATTCGCTAAACCATGGCTCAACGCTTGCCCATGCTCCAGTACCTCCTTCAGAGAGGACTGCTGACCCAGGCCCAATTTGAGCAAGCCACCAATATCCAAAAGCAGACCAACCAGCCCATGGAGCAGGTCATCCTGCAACTCAAGTTCGTGGGCGAACGGGAGCTTTTGGCGGCCAAAGCCCAAGAGATGGGCCTCGGCTTTGTGGACCTCGACCGGGTGACGATTGAGAGCAGCGCCCTCAACGTCGTGCCCGAGCGCATCATCAAGAACCATAACGTCATCCCCGTCAAAAAGGACGGAACCAATCTGTGGCTCGCGATGGCCGATGTCAGCAACATCAGCGCGATCGACGACGTCCGCATGATCTCGGGTTGCAAGGTCAATCCGGTCATGGCCGTTCCGGGTGCGATCGAAGACGCGATCCGAAAGTATTACGGCAAAGAAGAAAGCGCCCCCGCTGCGGCGGCCGCGCCGACTGCCCCAACCCCCGCCGATGCGGGCGGAGCGGATGTTCGCCGGATCATGGCTGAGGCCGGGGTCGGACGAGGAAACGACTGGGACGAAGTCGATGCAGAAGCCGACGCCGAGAAGATGGCCGAGCAAGCCCCGATCATCAAGCTTGCCAACGCCCTCATCCAACAAGCGATCTCTGACCGAGCCAGTGACATCCACGTCGAACCTCAGCAGCGCGGCGTCCGAGTCCGATACCGGGTAGACGGTGTCCTTAGCGAGGCCATGGTCGTACCCAAGAACCTTCAGGCACCGCTCATCAGCCGTCTGAAGATCATGGCCGAGATGAACATCGCCGAGCGCCGGATCCCCCAAGACGGCCGGATCGAAGTTCGTCACCAAGGCAAAGAATTTGACCTCCGCGTCAACTCGATCCCCACTCCGTTTGGCGAAAAGATCGTTATGCGGATCCTCGACAAGCAGAGCGTCATGATCGGTCTGAGCAAGCTCGGCTTTATCGACGAAAACCTGCTCAAGATTGAGGAGATGGTCAGTCAGCCCAACGGACTCTTCCTCTGCACCGGTCCGACGGGTTCGGGCAAGACCACGACCCAATACTCCGTTCTCAACAAGCTCAACCAAGTCGGGGTCAACATCGTCACCGTCGAAGACCCGGTCGAGTACCAGATCGGTGGGATCAGCCAGGTCCAAGTCAACAAGAAAGCTGGCTTGACTTTTGCCAATGCCCTGCGCGCCTTCCTCCGGCAAGACCCTGACATCATCATGGTCGGTGAAATGCGGGACCTTGAAACGGCGGAAATCGCCATCGAATCCTCGCTCACGGGGCACTTGGTTCTCTCCACGCTCCACACCAACGATGCTCCTTCGGCCACCCTCCGGATGGTTGACATGGGCGTGGAGCCCTACCTGATTGCCGCCACCCTGATGGGCTGTCTTGCCCAACGTCTTGGTCGCCGCGTGGACCCCGACAACCGAGAGCCCTACACGGTTAAGGAAATGGACCTCCGTCGATTCGGATTCCAAGTCACCGATCCCGAGCGGGAGGTCACGCTCTACCGTGGCGTTCCCGCCGAATCGAACCGGATGACCGGATTCCGCGGCCGGACAGGCTTCCACGAGTTGATGTCCATGAACGCGGAAATCGCGGAACTGGTAACCCGACGAGCTCCTCTCGCCGACATCAAGGCTGCAGCCAAGGCTAACGGCATGAAGGAACTTCGGGAAGATGGACTCGGAAAGGTGCTCGCTGGAGTCACCACCCCCGACGAAGTCATGCGCGTCGTCTTCACCGCTGGCTACTGAGGCCGTTCCCGTGGATCCCCTTTTCGTTCAGATCGAAGAGGGCATGGCCTTGCTCGGCACCCTGCGTCCCCTCCCTCCCGAGGTGGTCGCCGAATTGCGGCAGCGGCATGAGGTCAGTCTGACTCACCACAGCACGGCCCTCGAAGGTAACACCCTCACCCAGAGCGAGACCCAACTCGTGCTGGAGAAAGGGATCACCGTCGGAGGCAAGCCTCTCCACGACCACCTAGAAGTCATTGGGCACCGCGACGCCCTGACCTTCATCCAAGAGCTCGCCGCGGATCACCCGATAACTGAGTCCGTCCTGCACCAGATCCACTCCTTGGCGATTCGTGGTCAGGACCAAGTCGCCACGGCTTGGCACCGAAGCCTTTGAAAAAGAAAAAGCCCGTACGCGGGAAAGGAGCAACGCGTACGGGCCAGGTTTTTGGTGTGATGAAGATTCTTGCTATCGTCGCCCGAAATTGAGTTCCCAAACCCGGACTGTCTTGTCCAACCCACCGGCGGCCATTTTAGTTCCATCCGGACTAAATCCAACCACACTGAGCGGCTGTTGGCTTGCCTCAATGGTCGCGTGGCCGCTCCCTTGGGCAACATTCCAGACTCGCACCGATCCATCTCGCGAAGCCGAACCCAGCAAAACTCCTTCGGGGTGCCAGCTGATGTGCTCGATGGGTTTCTCGTGTCCAAAGAACGTCTTCACCAAGGCGAGGTCCTGCAGTCGGAAGATCCGGATCGACAGGTCCACCGCCGCCACCGCAAGGTGGCTGGTATCGGGGCTAAAAGCAATCGAGGAAACCGTCGAACGGATGGCCTTGAACGTGTGGAGTTCGCGCCCACTCACGCCCGACCAAAGCTTGACCGTGGCATCGGCTGATCCGGTCGCGACAAAACGACCATCCGGGCTCCAGCCGACCGCGGTGACGCTTTGGCTGTGTCCCGTTCCGGCAAACACGGCGTCTCCCGTTCTCGCTCGGCAGACCTGCAGCGTGTGGTAGATCGAGCCCATCGCGACATTCTTACCGTCGGGCGAAACCTTCATGCAGCTGATCCATTCCAGCGGAGTGTTGCGCCAGCTTTCGACTTGGCCTTGGTTGACCAGCCAAACGCTGACGACGCTCTCGCTGGAGCCGGCCGCGACAAGTCGCTCGCCACTCAGGGCCTTGATCGTGCTAACGACCCCGCCTTCCAGCTTCAATCGCCGGGCCGGGGTGTAGGATTCTTGGTCCCACCAAATCACCTCGTTGTCAAAGGCGCTGGTCACCATTCGACCGGTATCCGGCTCGAAGGTGATGCCATAAACAGGTGTGCGGTGATCCTTAAGCCGCTGGATCAAGCGCAGCGAAACGACATCCGGCTCGGTGTATTGCTCCGGAGTCTCGACCACTGCCACGCCGACAGGGTCCAGCGAAGCGTCGTACTCCGACCGCTTTTGAGGGTCGATGAGCGTTTCGAATGCTGCGTTGATTTCTGCCATCCGCTCGTGGGCCTTGGGGTCACTGGAAACGTCGGGGTGATATTGACGTGCCAGCTTGCGGTAAGCCTGTCGGAGCGTGGTGGCTTTGGCTCGGGGTCCGACTCCGAGTACTTCGTAAAGAGTTGCCACTTTGGGTTACGATTATGTCGCTCGGGGCCCTCATTAAGCTACGTTTTTCCCTTAAAAAGTAGTCCACGCCGGTATTTCTTTTGGTTTTTAGAGATCCCTATTCGCGGCCCCCAATGAATCTGGCTTGAACTCACCGCTTGACGTGATTTGGCGGACCCTCGCACTGTGCTTTAGGTTTTGACTTTCCGAAACCTTAAGTAGCGCTTTATGATTGAAGCTGGATTGAGACTTGGAATCGCCGCCGCCCTCGCCGGGGGAGCGATTTGGACCCGCCATCCCGATGGCGAGTGGGCTTTGCGGATTGCCGCCGTTTATGGAGCTCTGGCGGTCTTTGCCATGTTGCTCCAAAGACGAGAGATGCTCAATGCCCAGGGAGCCTCCTTCCTTGGCATCCTCGATGGCCTGCTCATCGCCGGAGTGGCCGGGCGTCTTGGCCTCGGGGGATCCCTCGGATTCCTGGCCATTCTTCCCGCCGTCTGGGCCACGGTGCATCACCAAGCGATCACGGGATTGATGAGTCCGATGATCGCCTGCGGCATCGTGGCCGGGTGGATGCTCGGACCGAGCACCGTACCCCTCGCCCCCGTCGTCGGCCAGGCTTTCGGGGCACTTGTGATTGGTCTCCTGACCAAAGCCGGACGAGAGATCGTCCGCGTCGAATCGGAGATCATCGAGGTCCCCGTACCCATCGAGCGAGAGGCGGGCGACTCGAGCGGAAATCGGAGCTACCTGACCCTGCGGGAGAGCTACCGAAGTCTGCGCGACCAATACAACCAACTTCTGCGGCGCTGCCGCCGCGACCGGTGCGCCCACCTCCTAATGGAAGCTGCGCTCGCCAAAGAAGACACGATTCAACAACGGATCACGGCCAAGCTGCGCGAGATCACCCAGGTGAGCGGAGTCGGCCTGTATTCCAGTGCCCAGTTCGATGATGTGATGGTCATCCGGGCAAGTAGCGGTGAACTTCCCGTCTCGATCACCCAAACCACGGTCCCGATCCGACAGGCATTGAGCGAGAGCCAACTTCGTAGCCAGTTCGACCTTTGGCTCCGGAGCATCCGCGTCCCCGAGAAGGAAGCGTATTGCCGCAGCGTCGTGCTCAAGGATCGGGGGATGATCGTCGGCATCCTCTGCCTGAGTGATAACGACCCCGAAAAGCTTCAGCAAGCTTATGAAATCGCCGAGGAATGCGCCTCGGTGGCCGCCCTGCTCCTGCGAGACGCCGCCGATCGCACCCGCCTTGAGATGCGGGTTCGCGAAGCCGAGATGCTGTACCAAGTCGCGGCTGTCACAATGGGTTCCGATAGCGCGGTTGGGGTCGCTTCTCGAACCGTTCGAGAACTCTGGTCGGCGATGAATCTGGACCACTTGGGCATTCAGTTTCTCGATGGCCAAGAGTCCTTCCCTGTCGCGAATCAGGGTGCCCAAGCGGCGCTGGTGGATTCGCTGCTCTTTGGCACCAAGACTGGACTGGAAGGCTGGCTTGAGGCCGGGGCTCCCGAATCGATTCTCTTCGATACCAGCCGAGACGACCGGGTCGCTCCGCGGGCAGCACTCACCAAGCGAGTGGGCTCTTTTGCCCTGATCCCGATTCAGTTTGAATCTCAACCCTTCGGTTTCTTGACCGCCGCAACCCACCGTGCCGGGGGCATCGATCTCGGCGACCTTCAAACGCTGAGGACGATCGCCAGCGAGGTCGTCAGTGCGATCTCCCGCCTGCAAGGCAAAGCCGCCACTATAGAAGGCCTCGCAACTCCCCAAGAGTTCCAAAAGGCTGTGGCATCGGCCACCGAGGGCTGCCTGGCCCATCTGGAGCCCTTGCGACGCAATGAGCTGATGGAAGAGTTTGGGCCGGTGGCCTACGAACGTGCCATCGTCGCACTCGGGCAAAAGCTCCGAAGTCAACTCCCGAGTGGCGGAGTCCTTTGCCGCCGTTCGGAAGGGGATTTTGTGGCTCTCTTGCCGGGGTCCGATGAGGAATATGGTCGTCGATGGGTCAACCAAGCTGCGGCTCTGGCCGGCATGACCGCGATTTCGACTCCCGATGGGCGAGCCAGGATCCCCCTCGCTCTCCGGGGCAAGTCCACAGTTTTACGCTCGCAATCTCGCCAGATTGTGACGCAACCAGGCCTCGCGGAGGCAAAAACCTGAACTTTTGCCATGGTGGGTTCGAGCCCGATTGGATACTCTTTCGCCTAGGTGAAAGTTTCCTTCCGGCTCCGGGCCCTCATGACCCAAGGAGCCAATACGATGAGTCACTCATTTCTTGCTGATGAGGAGCTTTGGTCCACGACGCTGAGACAGGCGATGGACTGCGAAGATTGGGACGGCGTTCTGTCGGCCTCCCGATCAGTCCTCGCTATGGATCCCGATCACCTGGTCGCCCTCGAAGGCAAAGCCCAGGCGCACTGGCGACGCCACGAGTTCCAGGCCGCCATCGACACAGCCCGCAAGATGATCGCCCTGAACCCGGTGGAACCGGGTTACCTCTGCCTTCAAGGAGCATGCCACCAGCAGCTCGGTCGGTATGTGGCCGCGGCGGAATGCTTTGGCCGAGCTTTGGACCTCGCCAAGACCCCTGCAATGCGGAAGATGGTGCTCACCCAGATCGAGGGACTCGAGGTCCTCTGCGGAACTCGAATGGTCGCCCGCGACGAAGACACCCCCCCGGTCACGGCGCTTGCCGCGATGGGAACCATGGGCCCAGTTTCCATGCGCGTCAACTAATCGGTACGCTGACTGCGTATCGATGAGTATGCAATTCTCGCCGCGCACCGAGCCCGAGGCCGCTCCCGATCCAGGGGCCCCGACGCGGCGCGTCGCCCTGGATCCCGCCCTCGGTGCGCGACGAGCCTTCACGCTCATCGAACTTCTGGTCGTGATCGCGATCATCGCGATCCTGGCGGCGATTCTGTTTCCAGTGTTCTCCAGCGCCAAAATGGCCGCCCAAGGGACCACGTGCCTCAGCAACCTCAAGCAGATCGGCCTCGCCTCGACCATGTATTTCGATCAGAACGACGACCGGATGTTCGTCTATGGCCACGATACCGAGCCCTCCAGAGCGGCCCCCACGACCCCGCTCGGAATGCGCCGCGACAACCGGTGGTGGAATCAGATTTATCCCTATTCCAAGAGCTACGCCATCCTCGTTTGCCCGAGCGACGCCGTGCGAACACCCTATGGGCAAGAGGACGGACGCGAGGGTCGCCCCCTGATCCCCCGGTCCTACATGGCCAACCGCACGATCGAGGCTCTCCCGACCAGCAAGATCAACGACCCCAGCCAGACCGTCCTGATCACCGAAAAAGCCGACCGCGCGCTGGATGCTTGGTTCGATCCGCCCCGAGACTTTCTGCCAAACCGCCTGATCAACCGACCCGCTTTGGCCCTCGAACGCCACAACGGCACGAGTATCAACGTCATGAGCGACACCAGTGCTCGCCGAATCCGTGAGGAGTTGTGGAAACAGAATCCCTGCGGCGAGCCCTATAGCGGAGTTGAACTCCTGCGCCAACACCCGCTGCCAACCCTCCCCGGCAACACCTCGGTATGGACCACGGCCTGTCCGAACTGAGGGCCACCTTAGCTCGTGATGTCCACGAGGGGGCTATCACCCTCCTCGGTTGCCGACTGCGGAAGGGCGAGTTGGAGGCCCAGATCGTGGAAGTCGAGGCGTACCATGAGCGCGAGCCCGGTTGCCATGCCTTCACCGGGCAGACTCCGCGAAACGCCCCGCTCTACGGCCCTCCTGGAACCGCCTACGTTTATCTCAGCTATGGCGTCCACTGGCTGCTCAACGTGGTTTGTGAGTCCGAAGGCGTCGCCGCCGCCGTTCTCATCCGGGCCGCGATCCCGACCCACGGAATCGAGGCAATGAGGTCCCGCCGCCCAGCCGCCACCTCCACCGAGCAACTCCTTCGAGGTCCTGGTTGCCTAGGTCAAGCCTTCGCCCTGGATGGGTCCGAGAATGGTCAAGATATGCTCGACCCCGGCGGCTCCCTCCACCTGCTCCCCGGCCCCCCGCCGCCAGAAATCGTGAGCGGAACGCGCATTGGGCTAAGCCCCGGAAAAGGGGATGAACTCCCATGGCGATACTTTGACCTTGGTCAGCGCAAGTTCGTCTCCAGCCATCGCCGGTGGACCGCCCGGGTAGAGTAGTGGGATCATGTGGATTCGCCACTCGCTTCTCATTCTGGCCGTTGCCTCCCTCGGTGCTACCAGCTTTGCTCGTGATCGCGTGGCGATCGGAGTCTCGCTCGGCGCCTTCTATCCGGCCCAAAAGAAGGTCCGGGACGCCCTCGGATCGCAATGGCTTGCCGTCGGAATCTCTCCCGTGGACGTGAATCCGGATGCCAAAGTCGAGTTCAGCAGCGACTTCCAAGTGCTGACTCGCCGCAAGAGCGGAAACCGCCTCTTGCTCATCAATCCGAGTTACGGGGTGACCTTCCGGCTGAGCGAAGACCGAGAAGCCAAAGCAGCGCCTTACGTTTCTGCGCGCACAGGCCCCGTCTACATGGACTACGCCATCGGATCAGGTGCTACCCGAATCAGCCGACGAGAACTCGGCTGGGGAGCTAATGCCGAGGTCGGAATCAAGTTCAACAAGGCGGCTAAGGCTTTTGTGCGGTACGACACCATGACCCGAAGCCGAGGGTTCCAGTTTGACGGCGTTTCCGTTGGCCTGGAGGTCGGCGTCGGGCGGCTCTAACTTCGGTTGGAGCATCCGCAACGCATGCCCAAACATTCTAAAGAAAACCAACCCCCAAAAGATCGCGCGTTTCTCGTCTTTGTCAATCCCGATGAAGAAGAGGACCTGTACGTAGAGGATGAACTCGAAGGCCTCAGCGAGGCCGCCCAAGTCGAGGTGGTGGGAAAGATGCGGCAAAGGCTGGATCGTCCCACCACCGCGAGCTACCTAGGGAGTGGCAAGGTTCAAGAGCTTGCCGCCCACGTGGTCGATGCCCGCGCCGACGTCGTCTTGTTCGACGGCGATCTCAGCGGGATCCAAGCCCGCAACATTCAGGACGTCATCAAGCGTCCCGTCATCGACCGGACCCAGCTCATCCTCGACATCTTTGCTCGACGTGCCCGCACCCGAGAGGGGATGCTGCAAGTCGAACTCGCCCAGCTCAGCTACATGATGCCGCGGCTCATGAGCGTCTACACCAAGTTCGAGCGCCAGAAAGGCGGAATCGGGATGCGTGGTCCCGGGGAAACCAAGCTCGAAACGGACCGCCGGATGGTGCGCGATCGGATCGCCAAGCTCAAAGACGACATCGAAGAGGTGAAGCGCCACCGGGAGCATCAGCGAGCGGCCCGGCGCAAGTTCCCCTTCCCCTTTGCCGCCATCTGCGGATACACCAGCGCCGGAAAGTCCACGCTGATGAACCGCCTCTGCGGCACCGACCTCCTTGCGGACGCCATGCCCTTTGCCACGTTGGATCCGACAACTCGCAAGGTCGAGCTCCCCGATGGGTATTCGCTCTTCCTGACCGACACCGTTGGGTTCATCCGGAAGCTGCCGACCCACCTGGTCGCGGCTTTTCGGTCCACGCTGGAAGAGGTCACGAGCGCCGACATCGTGCTTCACGTCATCGACGCCAGCATCCCCGAGTGGGATCTGCAGCGCGATGCCGTCATTGAAACCCTCGAGAGTCTCAACGCTGGTGAAAAGCCAACCTTGACCATCTTCAACAAGGTCGATCTTTTGGACGTGGTCCAGCGGGCGGAGTTGGAAGAAATGCTTCCTCGCTTTGCCCCCTGCGTCACGATCTCTGCCACCAGCGGAGCCGGAGTCCCGGAGATGCTGGCCAAAGTCAAGGAGATGGTCCAAGAGTTTCTCGGACGCGTCACCGCCCTCGTCCCCTATAGCCAAAGTGGCCTCGTCGAAGAGTGCTACCGCTATGGCCGGGTTCACAAGGTCGATTATCGCGATGATGGGATCTTGATCGAAGCCGAACTCGTCAAGGAGATGCGCGGACTCCTCGCCCCTTACCGGGTGGGAGACTGACTGGTAAACTCAAGGCTTAGCACCTCACCGGTGTTCGAGAGCCCGCAATGACCCCGCACGACGACCGCCGAACCTCGCCCCAGATGGCCGGTTCGGTGGTTGCAGTGCCCAAAGGTATCTCCACCATCATTGCCGAAATCTCCCGCATCACCGATCCGAGCGAGATGGAAGACCCCATGGCAAACGAAAATTTTGATGCAGATCTGATCGTCATCGGCGCAGGCCCCGGAGGGTATGTCGGAGCGATCCGCGCCGCGCAACTCGGAGCAAAGGTCATCTGCGTCGAGAAGGAGTACCTCGGCGGCACTTGTCTCAACTGGGGATGTATCCCGAGCAAGGCCATGATCGCCAGCGTCGAGCGGCTTCACCACGTCAACCACGCCGACGCTTTGGCCGTCAAGGTCGAGGGCAAGGCCGAAATTGACTTCGACAAGTTCAGCGCCCGCCGAGACAAGATCGTTACCACCCTGCGCGGCGGGGTCGGGATGCTCTTCAAGAAGAACAAGATTGAACACGTCGAAGGCTTTGCCAAGTTCGTCGACAAGAACACCATCGAAGTCGAGAAGGATGGCCAAAAGCGCACCCTGCGAGCCAAGAACTTCCTGCTCGCGATGGGATCCAGCGTCATCAAGCTCAACATCCCAGGCCTTGACGGTGGCCGAGAAGATGGCGTCTGGACCAGCGATGACGCGGTGACCGCTCCGAAGGTCCCTAAGAGCATGCTCGTCCTCGGTGGCGGGGCTGTGGGTGTCGAATTCAGCTACGTCTTCAACGGGATGGGCAGCGAAGTGCACCTCTGCGAGATGATGCCGCACCTCATCCCGATGATGGACGAGGACCTCGGAGTCGAACTCGGCAAGTTGCTCGGTCGGCAAGGCGTCAAGGTCCATACCGGCGCGACCCTCGAAAAGGTCGAAAAGACCAAGGGCGGATGGAAGTGCTTTATCAAGAAGGGCACCGAAACTCTGGAACAGGTCGTCGAAGTCGTCTTGCTCGGAGTCGGTCGGAAGGCCAATACCGACGGCATGAACCTCGAATCGATCGGCGTCAAGCTCCACAAGCGAGGCGTCGAGGTCGTGGATGACTCTCTGCGAACGCACGTCCCCAACATCTTCGCCATCGGGGACGTCACCGGCCGCATCCAGCTGGCCCACGTGGCTTCGGCCGAAGCCCTGCACGCGGTCGCCAACATCATGACCAACGGGAACAAGCAGTTCGACTACAAGGCGGTTCCCAACGCCGTCTACACCTCCCCCGAAGTCGCCAGCGTCGGTCTTACCGAGAGCGAAGCCCGAACCAAGGGTTACGATGTCACAGTGGGTAAGTTCGCTTTCCGGCCCCTCGGAAAGGCGATGGCGATTGCCGAGCAAGATGGATTCGTGAAGGTCGTGGCCGAGAAGAAGTACGGCGAGGTTNNCTCGGGGTCCACATGATCGGTGCCCACGTGACCGATATGATCAATGCGGCGGTGGTCGCGATCAAGCTCGAAGCCACTCTGGAAGTCATGGCCGAAACCATCCACGCCCACCCGACCATGAGCGAGGCCTTCCTGGAAGCCTATGAAGACGCTCTCGGTCACGCGATCCACAAATAAGCAGAGAAGCAAAAGTAAAGCGCGGGCTCCCTTTTGGAATCAACCAAAGGGAGCCCGCGCGCTTTAGGTTACGGGATCGGGTTTCGCTTCGCGTCAACCGTTCCGGGTGTGATCGGACCCTTCACGACCTTGAACTCGAACCAATTGAAGTTCCAAGATTCGCGATTGGCGATCACACGGATCTGGTGGGTGCCGGCCGGAAGCGTCACATTGGGAAGCTCGACCGTTCGATAGGCTTCCCAAGAACCCGTATTCGGAACGGTGACGTTGCCGATCGGGGTGTCGTTGAGCTGGACTTCAAAGCTCCGATCGCCGTAGATTGAGCCCACCCTGAAGAAGAGTGATCCCTTGACCTCGCGGGCAACCCGCACGGTGTAGGTCATCCACTCGTCCCGACCGATCCAACCGACCGCACGCGTTCCATCCGGGATCACGCCGCCGACGTCGACCGACTGGTTCCGCCAGGATCCGCCGGCCTGATTCTGCACATCCTGATCGTAGTAGGCGAACCCGTTGCCGCCGTCGTCAAAGTTTTCTGCTTCGACCCTTCCTGGCAATCGCGGCGCGGTTCCACCAAATGGGGTGCTCTGGAGCTTAGAGATTCTCACGTGATCAAGTTGCATGATGGCCGGGAAGGCGGCCGGATCCACTCCCTGCTGACCACCCCAGTTGCCCCCAACCGCGATATTCATCCGGAGTTCAAACGGTCGATTGAAGGGCCATCGTTGCCAGTCGCCGCCCTCGCGATTCCAAACCAAAATCGGAAATCCATCGACGCTGGTCAGGATCTGGTGCGGGCGCCACTCGGTCACATAGTTTCGCCAAGTGTCAAAGACATCACTTAAGACCACGCCGTTCGTCGGCGGATTCCCGATCATGTGGTTGAAACCCTTGGTGTGAACGCTGCCATGAACCCGGTTCGGGTCGTGCCCGACGTGCTCCATCGTGTCGATCTCGCCGTTGTCGGGCCAATACTGCGTTCCGTAAATCGTGCTGCGGGGAAGCATCCAGAGCGCGGGCCAAGTACCTCTGCCGCGCGGAACCTTCGCCCTGAATTCCACTCGAGCATAGGTCCAAGCATCCGCCGACTTCATTCGCGCGCTGGTGTATTGCGAACCCTGGAAGTTCTCCCGCCTTGCTTCGATCAGCAGACGTCCGCCTTGGGTGGTGTCGATCCGGGCATTCTGGACCCGACTGGTGTAGTTCTGGAGTTCGTTGTTGCCCCACCCACCAGCACCGGTCTCATAACGCCATTTAGAGGAATCGGGAAAGAGTCCGGAGGAAAACTCGTCTGCCCACACTTGGGTCCAGGTCTGGGCAAAAACCCCGGAGGTTGCGAGGAGCGCCAATGCTCCGATGCAGACTCGCCGTATCATAGCTACACTATACGACAGGAATTTCGAAACGCTTCGATAAATCCTACGGATTTTGTTGATCCGCGCTCCAACCGAGAGCCCGTCGGCAGATTTCCACTGCCATCAGGGTGTCGGAGTGGTTGGGATCGCGCTTTAGGCACTCTTCCAAAAAGCCGTAGGCTTCCCGATAGTTTCCGGTGCGCATCATGAGGGTCGCCAGCCGCATGTTCAACTCGTGGCTACTCCCCGGCTCGGGAACGGCGTCCAGATTGAACTCCACCGAACCTTCCAGAGTCGCACGCCAGCCCGATTCCGACTGACCAGCGATCACCTGATCCACCCGATCGGGTTGACCGATCTGCTCGCAGGCATTCCGCCAGTGGAGCAAGGTCGTGAGATCTTGGGCCCCGGCCTTCCAAAGCTGTTCGTACCTGCCAGCAGCGAGGTCCCAACGATCGTTACGGCTGTGAATCTCTGCGCTCAGGCGCATTGCATTGGTCCCGCATTCCGGGTCCTCATAGCACCCGTTGAGTCGGACCAATGCCTCCTCGTCGCGGCCTAGTTTGGCAAGGATTTCGGCGGCTGCCACTGCGGCGGTGCCGGTCGAAAGATCGAGTTCGGGCAGGGCCAAAAGAATGTCCAGTGCGGCGATCAGGTCCCCCGATTCCGCCCTTAGGGTGGCCTCGAAGATGCTCATCTCGGTATTGAAGATGGCCGGTCGAACGGTCAATCCCGTCAGGGTGTCCATTTTCCGCGCTTGGTCCAGACAGGACTCGGCCTGGGCCACGTTCCCGAGGGCGAGGTGGGTGCGAGCCAGCCAGTACGTGCTGAGATTTGTCGCGTTACCCAAGCTGTGCTCGGTACGGCAAAGCTCCATCACCTGGGCAAACTTATCCTGCTGACAGAGTGCCTCGGCCAAAAGTTGGGTCGCGTCCGCGCCCTCAATCCCGATCGCATGAAGTAGGGCTTGCCGGGCTGCCATCTCGGCGTGTCGCCAAGAACGTAGGGCCAAGTAGATCCCAGCCGCGTCGGTCCACGCCGCGCCGCATTTGGGTTCCTGGCTCACCCAGTCGATCGCCGCACAGAGTCGGTGGTGCAGTGCTGCCTGGGCCACCTCTCTCTGCAGTGGGGCCGACTGGATCATCGTGAGGTCGAGATCGGCAATATGCTCCCCGGTCGCCTCGCGATGGAAGAGTCGCGGTTCATACCGCAAAATTCGGGGTCCGTTGGCTTCCCGCGGGAGCTCTACCGGTAATCGGAATCGACCGACCGGAGCAGCCTCCAAGAATTCGCGGATCACTTCGGTCTGGGCTGGGTCCAGGTGCTCATAAGGATGGAGCAAGAGCGACCAAGCGTTGAAGGTGCGGAGAATGAATCGAGGATTCTGTTCGGTCGAATACACGCTTTCGGCCGAGGGCACGAGCACCACTTCGTCCGAAGGGCCCAGATGCCGAGTAATCGACTCAAATCGACCCGAAGTCACCGAAGCGACCACGGCAAAGCTGAGCGGGGTCGAGGCAGTCATCGCGTCCATCACTTAGGCCGCCGACCGCCGCTGAGCGCGGAGGGCCTTGAGGGCTCCAGCGATACTGAACATCTCTTCCCGAAGCAAGCGCTTGAGGAGAAAAACAGTCTGGATGTCTTCGCTGCGATACCGTCGCTGGCCGCCAGGCGTGCGTAAGGGACGCAAAAATTCACTAAACTCGCGCTCCCAATAGCGCAGAGTATGGATTTCGATTCCAGTGATCTGACTGGCCGCACTGATGCTGACCGTCTGTTCACCCCGCGATCCCTTGCCGTTCCCCATCTCTTTCTTCTCGTCCTCACAACCGGTCGGTCTGGCCGACACACGGTAAATCTATTGGCCGATCTAGGTTCAAACTTCAGGGCTGGTACCCTATGTCTTGTATGTCGTTTTCGATTGAGGAACTCACCCCCCGCCAGATCGTGACCGAACTGGACCGCTACATCGTCGGTCAGGCGGCGGCCAAACGGGCAGTGGCGGTCGCCCTCCGGAACCGATATCGCCGCCAGCAGGTCCCCGCTAACGAGCGCGACGACATCCTGCCCAAGAACATCTTGATGATCGGCCCCACCGGGGTCGGCAAGACCGAAATCGCCCGCCGACTGGCCCAACTCGCCCGCGCTCCCTTCATCAAAGTCGAAGCCACCAAGTTCACCGAAGTCGGATACGTCGGTCGCGACGTGGAATCGATGATCCGCGAGCTCGTCGCCTTTGGCGTCCGACTCGTCGAAAAAGAGCGGATGGAAGAGATCCAGAAGGCCGCCGAAGCCGCCGCCCGAGAGCGGCTGGTGGACCTGGTTGCCGACCTTCATCCGCTCCCCGAACCCGAGCCCACCCCTCAGCAGCAGGCTGAAGAATCCTTGATCGAGCGAGCCACTGAGGCTATCGGCGGATTCTTTAGCCATGCCTGGGTCACCCCCCAGCACAGCCCCGAAGCCATCGAAGAGCATCGCAAGAAGATCCGTGAAGAGATCGAGCAGGGGGTCCACAACGAAGAGCTTGTCGAAATTGAGCTGGAAGAAGGCGGCTCCCAGTTCCTCCAGGTTTTCACCCCGCAAGGGATGGAAGAGATGGGACTCGACCTCGGAGCTATCAACCCCAGCCTAGGCAATCGCCGTAGCTTCCGCAAAGTCAAGGTCAAGGATGCCTATCCGATCCTTTTGGAGCAAGAGTCCGGCCGAATGATCGATAGCGGGACCGTCCCCCGCGAGGCCATCGAACGGACCGAGCAATCGGGGATCATTTTCCTCGACGAGATCGACAAGGTCGCCATCAAGTCCAGTGGCTCCGGCCCCGACGTCAGCCGCGAAGGGGTCCAGCGCGACCTTCTGCCGATCATCGAAGGTTCCACCGTCCAGACCAAGTACGGCCCCGTGCGGACCGATCACATCCTCTTCATCGCCGCCGGGGCCTTCCACATGGCCAAGCCCAGCGACCTCATCCCCGAACTCCAGGGAAGACTCCCCATCCGGGTCCAACTTGAAAACCTGGAAGAAGGCGACTTCGTCCGGATCCTTCGCGAACCCCAGAACTCGCTCATTAAGCAGTATGTCAAGCTCCTCGGCGTCGATGGAGTCGAACTCTCCTTCGAAGAAGGCTCCCTCGAAGAGATCGCAAAGGTGGCCTGGTGGATCAACCAGAATGTCGAAAACATCGGGGCTCGCCGCCTGCACACCATGATCGAGAAGCTCCTCGAAGACATCCTCTTTGAAGCGCCCGAAACGGAGCAAAAGAAGTTTGTCGTCACCGCCGCCCTCGTCCGAGAGAAGCTCGGCGACATCGACGCAGGGGGCACCCCCGAGGCCGAATCGCTCTAGAAAGGTCGAGGATCGGTGAACAGGGGAAGGAACTTCGAACGTCTATGCAAACGTTCGATCAGTTGAGGAATATCGGAGATGAAGAAGTTTTGGATCGGTTTATTGGCGTGTGCGACCTTCGTCGCCCCAGGTTTTACGGCGACTTTTGAGCCCGAACCGGATGATGAAAAGCCCAGCGGGAGAATGCAAGAGCAGGGTGAAGCCGACCGCCGACGCCCCGGCCAAACCAATACGAATCGACCCGGCGCCCGCAACAACATGCCCGGGTTCTTCATGCTCACCTACAAGTCTCAGCTTGTCTTGCGACAGGATGTCCGCGATGAACTGAAGATCGATCGCGAGATGCTGATGCAAATTGGCCGCGCGATGATGGAGCACATGCCCCGCGACATGAAGCCCAGCGGCGACCCCAAGGGCCAGATCAAGCGACAGTTCCTGAACCAAGATGACGCCGTGGATAAGCTCTTAACCAAGGAGCAGCGCGACCGCCTCCACCAGATCTGGATCCAATTCAACGGTTCGCTTGTCGCCAGCGACTTCAACACCGGAAAGGCGCTCCAACTGACTCCCGCGCAACAGGACCAGATCGACACGATCATCAAGGACCTCGACAAGATCGCCAAGGCGGAAGCCGACAAGCGCGCTTCGGGGCAACCTTTGAACGGGGAAAACACGATGGTCAAAGCCCGCGAAGAGGCCAAAGCCAAGGTGGACAAAATCCTGAGCGATTCTCAGCGCGCCGCCCTGGAACAGATGGGAGGCGAAAAGTTCAAGTTCATGACCACTCAAGACCGAGTCCGATAAACGTGAACAGCAAAGAGCCTCTCCCGATATCCGGGGGAGGCTCTTTGTTGTTGCGCTAGGTTCGAATTCTTATCTGGATCAGAAGGCCTCCAGGAGAGCGGAGTAGCTTCCGGATCGGACTCCGTTGTTGCTGATTCGGATGATGGCTTTGGCTCCATTGTGGTGGGCATAGAAGCTGGCGAATCCGCTGTTGCTGCTGCCTTCATCAGAGTCGATCAGCCGTCCGGTGTTGTAGTCGTAGATGTAGAGATCGAAGTCGGCTCCGGGTCCGCTACCCTCGAGGCTGACGCTCCAGTCTCC
>DDSL01000061.1:245-17695 GCA_002343825.1 Chthonomonas sp. UBA2391 | reverse complement strand
GTCGTCGCCCCCAAGGTGCAAAAGTTCCGCGAGAAGTATCGCGAGAAGCTTGAGAAGAAAGGATGAATTCTTAACATGGCTCGGGTAAATCCATCCGAGCCATGCTCGTCAATGCCCTCGCTCTAGCCCTCCTTAGCTCGATGCCTCCGATGCCCGATGCGCGCGCCCTGATCGAAAAGAGCTGGAACCGCACCCACGTGGTCGGACACCGTGGAGCCGCGGCCTACCTCCCTGAGAACACTCTCGATGGCTTCCGTAAGGCGATCGAAGTAGGGGCCAGCGCGACCGAGTGCGACGTCCACATGAGCAAAGATGGCGTTGCGATGGTGATGCACGACGAGACCCTAGACCGCACGACCGACCTAACCGGCGCGGTCAAGGACACCCCAGCCAAGACCATGACCGACGCCGGGATCCCCACCTTGGAGGACTTCATTGAGGTCTGCAAGAACAAGATCGTCGCCGTCATCGAGATCAAGAAAGGCGACGGCGTGGTACCCGAGGTCGTTCGGCTCGTCCGCAAACACAAGACTGAGTCCCAAACGATACTTTTCAGCTTTAATCACGACTTTGTGACTGAGGCGAAAAAGCTGGCCCCGGAAATCACGGCCATTTGGCTTGTCAGCAAGCGCCAAAAGCCCGAGGACTTCCCCGCGTTTCTCGCCAAAGTCCAAGAGGCCAAGGCCGATGGCGTCGGTTTTCAGTTCCTGAACGCCTATCCGGAGCTAGCCACCGAACTGCGAAAGAAGAAGATCCCTCTGTTCTGCTGGACGGTCCCACCGGGAGAACAGATCAACCGTCTGGCCGATCTCAAAGTGAACTTTATCATCACCGATCACCCCAAAGACGTCCTCTTTTCGCTGGCTGCGCGGTAGAGTAGAGTCCATGAAAGGGCAACTCGATGTCGAGACCCCCGAAGAGTATCTTGCCCAAGCGGACGAGGCGAGACGTCCTGACCTGATCGCGTTGGATGCCCTCATCCGCGAAACTTGCCCCGATTTCGAGCCTCACATCCGGGCTGGACTGTTGGGATACGGCACCTACACCTACCTCTGTAATGGAAAGCCAAAGGAATGGTGCAAGATTGGACTCGCCAGCAACAAGCAATACATTTCCCTCTATTTCTGCGTGTCCGATGAGAAGGGCTATCTCGCCGAACAATATCGAGAAGCGCTTCCAAAAGCCAACATCGGCAAGAGCTGCGTCCGCTTCAAGCGACTCGAACAGCTCGACCTCAACGTCTTGAAAGAGATGCTCCGCAAAGCTTCGACAATGGACTTTTCGATCTAGACCACGAACCATGAGCCTGACTCTCAGCTTGATCCTCGCCGCCCAGATGGGCAACGTAAAGCCGACCGATGCCAAGGCTCCCCGGCCCGTCGCCGACCAATCGGTTCCCGCTCGCTACCGAGGCAAGCTGGTGCTCAATAAGCCCAAAGGCATCACCGAGAAGGTCATCGCCCTCACGTTCGACGACGGCCCCGATCCGGTCAACACTCCTCGGCTACTCAATATCCTCGACAAGTACAACGCCAAGGCCACGTTCTTCGTCATCGGTTCTTATGCGACCCACCACATGGGGGTGGTCACCGAGACCCACCGCCGTGGCCACGTTGTCGCCAACCACACCTGGAGCCACAAGGCACGGCCCGCCCAATCCGCAGCCAAAGGCGAGATTGAGCGAACTTCGGCCCTCATCAAGAAGGCGACTGGCCGAACCCCGACCCTTTTCCGTCCACCCTATGGGATCCGGAACAACGCCACGACCAAAGTCGCCATGGCTCAAGGCTATCCGATCGTGCTCTGGAACCGGATCTCGGCCGATACCGCACGAAATGCCACCATCAACAACATCGCCTACAACGTCTTGAGCCTCGCATCCCCCGGAGACATCGTGCTCTTCCACGACGGCCCGGGAAAGAAGAAGACCATCGACGCGGTCCCCCGCATCTTGGCCGCTCTACAAAAGAAGGGGTATCGATTCGTCACCATCCCCGAGATGTTGGCGATCTGGGACGCGCACGAGGCCAAAAGGAAAGCTCCCACCGACAAGAAGGCGACCGCAACTCCCAAGCCCGCGGCCAAGAAGTCCTGAGCAGACCAAACCGACCTTTCGGGACGCATTGTATCGCATAGACTGCATGACCAGCGGTGATAGAAAAGCTCTTTGTATCATCGAATGCTGACTGAGAGAGCTCTCAGCGCGTCACAGGATCCTATTCCCGCGACCCTTCTCAGGTTCAATTACTAGGTTTCTTGCGATATTTTTCCGCAAAGATACGATCTGAATGAAAAAAGACCATTCGTATCGCATTGACCTGTTGTATATTGAAGGAGTGTAAGGGCGCACCGAGACCGTTGGTGCCCCGCAGACAGAGGAGTCAGAAACACAATGAAAATGCTTCGAGCTAGTGCTCTTATCGCTACTTGCGCATTCGCGATGGTGGGTCGCGCGCAACTTCTTTATTCCTTCGAGGGCAGTCTCGAGGGCTGGGAACCGCAAGGCGGCAGTGCCGCTTCGGTCTCCCTAGACACCGTTGGAGCCACGAAGGGCTCGAATTCGATGAAGGTGGTTTGGCCAGGCAGCTTCAGCTGGGTCCGAACCCTCAACACTCAAGGCGGTCACGAGGAAATCCTCCGAGACAGCAATAACAACACGATCCTTCTCGACGTGACCTCTCTTGTTCCTGGATACTGGAAGCAGTCGGCAACTTCGGTGAACGACAGCATCAACGGCTGGCAACAGAGCCCAGAGTTCCCGATCCCCTACGATCTGAACGGAACCGGCACGATCGCCATCAAGCTCGCCGGCGTGGCCAACCCGCTCGCGACCTATCTGGATTTCAACCTGTCCTTCAACGGAGACCCCTCGACCACTCGCACGCTCTATATCGACAACATGCGAGCCGAAAAGTCGAACCTCCTGTTCGACTTCGAAGATTCCGGTGATCCGGTCGACAGCTTCGCCGCTCAGAACCCGCTTGACGTCAGCCTCAGCAGCGACACCCAAGGCGCAACCAAGGGTAGCAAGTCGATGAAGGTCAGCTGGTTCGGTGGATTCCAGTGGATCGGTTCGACCAAGGCCGGCATCCTCGATCCGATGCGAGCCTCGGGCAACAAGACCGTCATCATGGACATTAACGTCCCCGAAGGCTATCCCGGAGCTTGGGCCAACATCACCATGTCGGTCAACTCGCCCGACGGATGGAGCCAATCGGCCTATACCGCCGATATCCCGGTCTTCAACCCCGGACAAAAGACCGTGGTCTTGAAGTTCAACGACACCACGCTCCCCTCCGGTACCCCGGGCTTCTTCCAGGTCAACTTCGCCGTCAACGGACCGGCCACCTTTGACCCGTGCGAGCTCTACTTCGACAACATCCGCGTGGAAGCCGGAACCAACCCGATCTCGGGTCAGGTCACCCTCGGTGATTGGGGCGGCGCGGTCGCAGGTCGACAGGTTAACCTGCGGTTGAAAGACGCCGGCGGAAAGGAAGAGCAAGTGCTCTGCACCCTCGATGCCAGCGGCAACTTCTCCGCCGAAACCTCGCTCACGGGCGCCATCACGGCTCGCTTCCGAGACAGCCACTGGTTGTCGAAGGTTGTCAGCGGAACGGTGGGCGGTAGCCCGATCGTGGCGACTCTCATCAATGGCGACGTCGATGGCGACAACAGCATCACCATCTTCGACTACATCGAGCTCTCAGGTTCCTTCGATCTCTCCGTGGGTGACGTCGGATACTTGGCAAATGCCGACCTCGATGGCGATGGAAGCGTCACCATCTTCGACTACATCATCTTGTCGAACAACTTCGACGTGAGCGGCGACGAGCTCTAAGCAGCTCGTCCTCGCTTCGTCGTCTCCTTCGGTCGGGGTGGGGTCTGAAAAGGCCCCGCCCCTCCGCACTTTTCCCGACTATTTTTAGAGTGAATCGAATGAAAGCTTTACGTGGAATCTCTCTTTGGCTTGTGACTGGGTTGACGGGGGCGGCAATGGGCCAATCCCCGATGACGGTCTTCGCCGATGCCCGGATCAATGGCTGGGAGAACTGGAGCTGGGCAACGATTAACGAGGCCAACACCAGCCCCGTCCGCACCGGCAGCCGTAGCATTGCCGTCACCGCCGGAGGATGGCAAGCCGTCAGCCTCCGCCGAAAACCATTCGATTCCACGATCTATCGCGCCCTCCGCTTTGCCGTTCATGGAGGCCCAACCGGTGGCCAGCAGCTCTTCGTCAAAGCTACAGTCCGGGACGTCGTCCAGTCTCAGCAGATCAATGTCGGCCCCCTCGCGCCCAATCAGTGGCAACTGGTCGAGATTCCCCTGAGCTCTTTGGGGGCTGCGAACAATCGAAACCTCACTGGATTCTGGATTCAGAATGGCACCGGCTCGGCGACGCCAACCTTCTACCTCGACGACGTCGAACTCCTGCCGCTCCAGCTCACGGGCAACCCGACCGTCACCGTCCCGGTGGGTCAACCGGCCGGAACCGTGCCCCGGCTTCCCTTCGGTGTGAACGTTGCGATCTGGGATAGCCAGCTCAACTCGGGTCCGACTCACCAAAATCTCCGCAACTTGGGGACCAGCATGCTGCGATACCCCGGCGGATCGTTGAGCAACAACTACAACTGGAAGACCAACCTCGACCCCACCGGTAGCTGGCAATGGTGGAGCAATTTTGGCGTCTTTGCCAACGTGCTTCAGCAAACCGGCCAAGAGGGCGTGATCACCACCAACTACGGCTCCGGAACTCCCCAGCTCGCGGCCGATTGGGTCCTGGATGCCAACGTGATCCGTGGACTCGGAATCGAGTACTGGGAGGTCGGCAACGAGTGCTACGGCACGTGGGAAGTCGATAACCAGGCCCGCAAGCACGACGGCCTCACCTACGCCAATCGCTTTGTCGATTACTACAACCAAATGAAGGCGATGGACCCGACGATCAAGATCGGGATGCCCATCACGGCAAGCCAAGACGATTGGGTCAACCATGCAGACCGCGTCGTGACGAACCCTCGGACCGGCACCCAGCACAGCGGGTGGTCGGCCGTCGCGATCCACCGCTTGGCCCAGCTCGGCGTTCGTCCCGAGTTTGTCGCGTTTCACAAGTACCCCTATTACATCGGCGACGAGAACGACGATATCTTGTTGCAGATCGCGCAGGAACTGCGCGACGATTATCCGGCCATTCGGCAGATGCTCGTGGACTACTTCGGCCCCGCCGGCAACTCCATCGAGATCCATCTCAATGAGATCAACGCCAACGCAGGCGCCCAAGGCAAGCAATCTACGAGCCTGGTCAACGGCCTCTTCCTTGCGGATGCCTATGGCCAATCTCTGCGGGCCGGGTTCGAGACGATGGTTTGGTGGGACTGGATCAACGGGAAAGACTTCACCGGAAACATGGCCAGTCACCTCTACGGATGGCGTAACTATGGCGATCTTGCCATGGGCGAGAACAACAACAATCTCTACCCCACCTACTACACAGGCAAGATCTTGCAGCACTTTGCCCAACCCGGCGATACGGTCCTCCCGCTTGTTTCCGGCCACCCGTTTGTGGGGAGTTATGGCGTGCGTAAACCCGATGGCTCGGTCCACGTGATGCTGATCAACAAGCGTCCGACCGGAATCATCAACACGGTGGTCAACTTCACCGATTTCGTTCCGGCTGGATCCTACAGCTTGGTTCGGTATGGAATCCCCCAAGACGAAGCTGCCCGTTTGAACTCGGGCAACCGAGACCTCACCTTTAGCACCGCCACCGGCGGCGCGGCGAGCACTCCAATCCAGCTTCCGCCCTATTCGGTCTCGGTCCTCCAGCTTCGGTCGCATCGTCAAGTCACCGGCAATCTGATCCTCGGAGATCTCGCGACGCCATGGCCAGCCGCCCGCACGATGACGTTCCAATTCCGCCCCGTCGGAGGAAACAGCTTCACCTATTCGGTGCAAGCAACAGTGCAGCCGAATGGAGACTTCACCCTGAATGCGCCCCCGGCCTTGGGCAATTGGGAGATCCGAGTAAAGGAAACTCACTGGCTCGCGCAGACCATCACGGTCAATACGACACCCGTAACACCCGCAACGGTTCAGTTCGAACTCGCGAACGGAGACGTCGATGGAGACAACAACGTCACCATCTTCGACTACATCGACCTGAGTAGCGCGTTTGACACCTTCGAAGGCGGCCCGAACTTCAACCCGATGGCCGACCTCGACGAAGACGGAAGCGTCACGATCTTCGACTACGTGATCCTGAGTAGCAACTTCGACACCTTCGGGGATGACTAGTCGGGTTAGAGAGTGGAGATTAGAGATTAGAGATTAGAGATTAGAGAGTAGAGAGTAGAGAGTAGAGAGTAGAGAGTAGAGAGTAGTCAGCCGTGGGTTCCCTCTGATCACGTTTTCTCTAATGTCTAATCTCTAATGTCTAATGTCTAATCTCTAATCTCTAATCTCTAATCTCTACTCTCTAATCTCCAATCACCACAATCTGGTCCTTGAACGGGACCTCGAGAGAAGCCCGATTCCCTCGCCATTCGAGCGGAACCCGGCGGCTAGAGCGGCTTTCCAGGTCGTAGATCATGGCGGATCGGGCTCCAGGATTCGCCAGACCGAGATCAGCCTTCACCGCGTTGCCCGAGTTCTGCAAACGGAGCACCGAAAGAGCCCCCGACCTCGCCGCGTAGCCCGTCACCTGCGGAGCCAGCCCCGAGAACTCGACCTGGGGAACGAAGACCCAGTCGGCTCCGACGTTCTCAATCTCGACAACCTGCCGTCCGCGTCCAAAAGCAACCTCAATCCGCTTGTTCACCGAGACATCCGAATCGGAGGGGGCAAAAACCTCACGCCGGACTTCCTTCCCGTTCACCCGCACGACGACCTCGGCCCCCGAGCGTTGGGCTTGGCCGATCGTCACAACAAAGTTGCCCGGAGTACCCGCCACAAACCGGAACCGCCACGGCTCTTTTTGCATTGCCCGGTTAGCTTGCCCTTGCAGATAACCCGAAAGCTGGCCTAACGAACTCGGCGAGAGGTCTTCGGCCAGGTTGAAGTCTGTTTTTGTGCTTCGCTCCCAGCCGCGGCCCGGAACCACGACCAGGTTCCCCCCTATCGGGCTCACCAGGTCCAGCTTCATGCTCTGGAATCCGCTCAAGGTGCCGATCGCTTTCAGCACTTCGGTGCCGCGAAGATACTCCCGGTTCATGCGGTCATCGGTCAAGCGGTCCCAATACCAATACTGACCCGCTCCGGCATGACCAGCCAGGAGGGCCGCCCAGATTCCGTCCCGAATCGCCATGTGTTCGTTCGGCTGTTTATCCCCGCCAAATCCGATCTCTCCAAAGAACATCGGCTTGGATTCCTGGCCTTTGATCACACTCGCCCCCAGCAACATCCCCGCGACGCTAGGCGGATAGCCGTGCCCCTGCAGGTAGTCCATCTCCCGCCACTTGTCCACCCCGAGCTCGCTGCTGGTCGTGATGAGGCGGTTATGGAAGTCGATCGACCGAATAAACCGAGCCATCTCGTCGTGCCACGCCCCGATGGTCTTCCAGTCGCTCAACTTGCGGACGAGATCCACGTACTGCACCTCGTTCCAAAGCTCCCAAGCCATGAGGCTCGGCGAGTATCCGAACCGAGCCACCGCCGCTCGGAGGAACATCTTTGTGCGGCGCTTGGCCTCGGGGTCGGTGAAGAACTCCTCGGCCGACTTCAGAAAACCACCATTCTTTGCGTTCCAGGGATGCTGAGGCCAATTCGGGTTGACATCCGAGCTGAACTGCCCATGGTTGAAGAAGACGAATTGGAACTTGAGCCCATTTTTCTCCGCCGCCCGGACCGCGAGTTCCCACCGATCCAGGGCATCCTCGCTCAGCCAGCCGTCGGTCGGATTCGGTTTGTTTTCCAGCCACCACGGGTTGCGATCGTCCCAATTGCAACTCCAGATCCGGGTCCAGTTCAGCCCCTTCTCCCGCATCCGGGCCATCTGGGCTTCCATCGGCATCCAGTTTTGGCTTTGCCAAGCAAGATTGTGCCCGAGGGGCCAATAGGGCTTTCCGTCGCTGGTCACAAACCGATTCCCTTTCACCCGGATCCAGTGGAGGGGCGTCTTGGGGACCTCGACCTTCATCCCTAGGCGTTTCGGAGCGTCCCGATTCACGCGCAGGACGACCTCGTGTTCCCCGGTCTCGGGCAACGCGGCCCGCACCTTCCAGCGTCCCCGAGAAAAGTGAGCCAGCCGGGGATGAGCCAGGCCACTTGGGCCGACGAAGTCCACTCGGACGTCGTTGATCTCCGGATCGAACGGGTTCCCCGTCGTGGTCAGAGGCAGGTCGACTTCGACCGGTCCATAGAGGGTGCTGGCGGCCATGCCAGCGAGAGCCATCAAGTTCCACATGATTCCGTGCCTTGCTTCAGTTTACGATACAATTCTAACTAAACATCCCGTAAAGTTTTCGCCGATCTTTACGATACTTGTTGTATCATATTAGCAAGATGAGCGATAAACGAACCGCGCAACGGAGCGATCGGAATACGTTTAAGGAGATCGCCTCCACACTCCAAGCCAGGATCCAATCGGGGGCGCTCCCCGTCGGTCGGTATCTGCCCACCGAAAGGGAGCTCCAACTGGAATTTGGGGTGAGCCGAAGCACGATCCGCCGAGCGCTCCAATATCTGGTCGAAAGCGGATCCGCGCAATCCGTACCCAGCAAGGGGGTCATCGCCCTCGGCGGAGGCCGGAAAACTACAAGCCGCAATATCGCCCTCATCGACGCCCAGACCTACGTCCTCCAGGTGCTCTACTTCCGGATCGGCGAGCTTTTGCAACAAAAGGGCTACCACCTGATCCACCTCGGTCACCGAATTCACCACTCGATCGAGCAGGCCTTCCAATACGCCAACGATCATGGGTTTGCCGGGATCCTCGTCTGGAGCTATGAGGGCTTCCCCGACACCGAGATCGTCGGAAAGGTCACCCGAAAGATTCCGACCGTGGCCATGGACCACGGGATGCGCGGACTCGAACTGGATCTAGTCACGACCGACTACTTCAAAGCCGCCTATGAACTCGTCAACCATCTGGCCAAGCAAGGACGTCGGCGCATCGCCGTGGCCGGGATGCTCGACATGCTCGACATCACCCAAGACCGGTTCTCGGCCTACATGAAGGCCCTGTTCGATAACGGACTAACCCCCAATTCGAGCGATTACCTGTTCACCATGACCAGTGGTCAATTGGTGGATCGCACCGAGGCCCTCACCACCCGGCTCAAGGCTTCCGACCGGCCCGACGCCATCTTTGTGATGCAGGATGAATGGCTCCCCGGCGTCACCGAAGCGGTCCTAAAGGCCGGTCTTTCGATCCCCAAGGATGTGGCCATCGTCACCCTCGGCGACGACATCGACCTCACCGTGGACGGCATCGGCATGACCGCGACCGTCATCGACTGGGACGCCATGGCCCGCGAAGCGGTCGAGCTCCTGCTGAACCGACTTGAGAACCCAAGCCGAAAGCCGATCAAAAAGATGGTCGATCACCAACTTGTCATCCGAGGACTCTGCGGCGCTCCGAATTCAAAATGGACGGCCCAGCCCGGTGAGCACTACAGCCTGATCGGAAACCTGCCCTACCCACGCCCCCAGTACGCCTTCCGGACCGGCACCGACCTTCTGGTCGAGCTGCCCTCGGCTAACCGGGGTCGCCTGAAATAATTTCAATCTTAATTGTAAAACCGAAACGGAATTCGAACTCTTTATGCAAACTCGCTTGCTTGATCATGGATGGACCCTGTCGCGTCGTGGGGCCGAGCCCCCCTGCCATCGCCCTCAAATCACCGATCTTGGCCCTGTCCAAGGCCACGTTCCGGGAGCGGTCCACCGCGATCTGCACCTTGCCGGCGTCATCCCCGATCCGATGCAAGCCCGCTATGAGTACGGAGTTCAGTGGGTCGACGAGAGCGACTGGACGTACTCAACCGAGTTCGAATGGCAAGACGCAGGCTATTCCGCCGCTGTACTCCAACTCGATGGACTCGATACGATCGCTCGGGTCTACCTCAACGATCAGCTCATCCTGAGTTGCGACAACTTCTTTCTCAGCCACGAGGTGGACGTGAAGTCGCTCCTGCGGCCCGGCCAAAACACCCTCCGGGTCGAACTCGATAGCGCGGTCCGCACCGGGCTTTCCCGCCGCCAAGCCTACTTCGCAGAAAACGGAATCCCCGAGTCGGTCGTGTGGTTCGACGAACGGGCCTTCGTCCGCAAACCCGGTTACGCTTCGGGATGGGACTGGGGCCCTCGACTCGTCGGCGCCGGAATTCACCGGCCAATCCGGCTCGTCGAATTCAACCAGCGCGTCGAGACGCTCGATCTGGAAATCATCCCCGAGGGCGGCACCTTCCGCGTGATCGCGACCTCACCAGGGGCAGAACTCAAGCTCAACCTGAGCGGCGACGCCGAACTCCTCTCGTCCGACATCCAGCCCGGCCGGGCCGAATGGCACATCGACCGAGGTCTCTGGTGGCCCCACGGGATGGGCGAGCAGATCTTGCACCAAGTCACCGCCCAGGTCGGCGACCACGAAGTCACCAAGAAATTCGGCCTCAAAACCATCGAACTCCGCCGCGATCGCGATGCCGTGGGCGAGAGCTTTGAATTCTGGGTCAACCACGTGCCCGTTTGGGCTCGTGGAGCCAACTGGATCCCCAATGATTCCTTCATCGGTTGCGTCAACCAAGAGGAGATGCAGGCCCAGATCCGGCGCTATCCCGAACTTGGATTCAATATGCTTCGAGTCTGGGGCGGGGGGCAGTACGAGTCCGAAGAGTTCTATGACATATGCGACGAGCTCGGCCTCCTGGTCTGGCAAGACTTTCCCTACGCTTGCATGTACTACCCCGACGACGCCCACTACCAAGCCGTCGCCGAGACCGAAGCCCGCCAGCAGATCCGCCGACTCCGCCACCGTGCGTCGCTAGCTCTCTGGTGCGGAAACAACGAGAACCTGACCATGTGGCAAGGGCGATGGGGCGACCAAGGCCACTATGTCGATCGTTACTACGGTGAGAACATCTATGAAGGCGCTCTCCGCCGTGCTCTCGCCGCCGAGGGCCCCCACCACCCCTACATCCCGAGCAGCCCGATCGGTAGCGACCCCGATGCCCCCAAGCCCGAATGCAACATGGGCCGCTGGGGCGATAGTCACTACTGGGATGTCTGGCACGGACGCGGCGACTGGATTCACTACCAAGACAGCGATACGCGATTTTCGAGCGAGTTCGGATTCGCCTCGGCCTGTACCCCCGAGGCCTGGCAACAAGTCACCGAGAACGCCCTCAGCCTCTCCCCCAGCCACCCGACGGTCCGGAGTCACGACAAAACCGGAAAGGGCGAGGAGAAGTTCTTTGGGATGGTGGAGATCCACTACCCCAAAAGCGAAACCCTCGAAGACTGGATTTACTACAGCCAGCTGAACCAGCGCGACGCTCTGCGCTATGGCATCGAGCACTTCCGCCGAAAGGAGTTCTGCCGCGGCACCCTGATTTGGCAGATCAACGACTGCTGGCCGGTGCAAAGCTGGGCCGTCGAAGACTACACGCGCCAATTCAAACCCGCGGGATTCGAACTGGCCCGCCTCTACCGCGATGTGATGGTCTCCATCGACCACCGACCCGGCGAGGCCACCGCCAAGGTCTATGTCTGCAACGCCAGCCGCGAGGACCAAGCCTGCACACTTGAGATCCAAAGCGTCCGCACCACCGATGCTTCGGCCGGACCGAGCGAAACCGTCGAACTCGAACTCGAGCCGATGTCCGTCGTCCTCGCGACCGTGCTCACCGCGCCCTTTGCCCTCACCGAATCAGCCACCCGCCTACGGCTGAACGGGGACGACCGCTGGATGCTATGGGATCACCCCAAGAACATGAAGCTCGCCCCGCCAGCCGTATCGGTTCAAGGGGGCACGCTGACTGTGACCGGGCTCCTCGTGGACGGAATCCTGCGCAATCCCGAAGCCAACAGCCCCGCCGAGCAGTTCGCGTATCGTTCCTACACCCTCTGGAACGAGACGATCTCCCTGGGACCACGGGGGGTCGGATCAAGTGTTTACGGGCGCGGTCTGAACGTCCTCGGTGAATTTCCCTCGAGTTAGTCGCTTCGTCATGCTTCGTTGAGTAAACTCGGCAGAACGCTTTAGGCATCAAAAGATCTTATGAGACTAACTCAACTGGCAGTTGCTGGGGCCGATGCACTGGCCGAGCTCCAGGCAAGAAGAGCCGCTTATGCCCAAACGGGCGAATACCCGATCCTGATCGGCGAAGCACCCGCAGCTGAGAGCTTCCTCGAGTTCGATGCAGACCCGACGAACGACTCCGATGAAGTCTTGCTCGCTTCGGAGTCCATCGACGTCGAAGGATGGATCCAGACAAAGCGCGGGGAATGGGAGGAAGAAGAGGAAATCGACATCGAGAGCTACCTGGGCGGATGGCCGGGGGAGATGGCGGACAAAGGTTCGATCCGGGTCCACACCAATGTCCTGAACAACCAAATCCGCCCCGAAGTTGAGCTGATCTTGGCCAAGATCGATCAACCGTGGAAACTCCCCGCCGTGGTCCGCTTCGGAGGGTGGAACGACTGTCCCGAATCCGAGGTGCTTTGCGCCTTCTTCCGCCGCTGGCAAGAGCGCTACGGAGCTGAAATCGTCGCGCTCCATAACGACCTGATCGAGTGCACCGTGAAGAATCCCCCAAGGGACGAAGCCGCTGCGATGGAACTTGCCTGGGAGCAATTTTGGTTTTGCTTCGACATCGTGGACCAAGGCTACGAGACCGTCCAAAACCTCGCCGCAACTTTGCTCAACTCCGACTACTGGTACTTCTGGTGGGACTGAGCCAACGGTAGCCTGGCCCGGCCGAGAGGATTCGAACCTCCGACTTCCTCCTCCGGAGGGAGGCGCTCTATCCACTGAGCTACGGCCGGACTCCTCCTTCTATTCTATCCCCCAATTCAAAGTCAGCTCCGCAGTTCCGAGTTCGGCCAGCCCCCGAATGCCTCTATTTCTATAGACAACTCAGGACCCATTAGTTATCTCCTTGATAAAAAATTAATCATGATCAAGTAGCGACACTCTTGCGGTCATATGGAAGACCTATTTGTTAACACTTCAGCATAGATCCAGATTTTTTGTAAGAATTTTTCGGCAACTTTCTGAACGAACATTCTAGCAGGCGCGTCTAGCGTTCGTGCCGGTTCCAAGTAGCGGATCGGCATGAGGAAACTTCCTCCAGAGCAATCCTTATGAAAAGAGCTATAGGCCTATTCGGCCTCTTTTTCGCGGCAATGACCAGCCAAGCTGTCGTTGTCGCTTTCAGCACTCATGGTCCAGCATTCTCCGCAAAGACCCAAGGCTGGGGATACGGCGATATCAAGGACACTCGAATCGCAAGCCAGTTCAGCCCGTCGATTTCGGGGGCTCTCCATTCCATCGCTCTCAGCCTCCAATCGGGTTCGGGAACGAAAGTCACGAAAGTGTCCCTCTTCAAGGATTCAGGGAATGACATCGGGTCGCTCTTGGCCATCTTTGAGGCCGACGTCAGCACTGGCGGGCTAAAGACCCTCAATAACTCCAACCCGGACCTTCAACTGGTTTCGGGTGAAAAGTATTGGATCGAATCATCGGCCGCGATTGGATCAGGAATGTACGGGGCCTGGAACGAAAACAATCAGGGCATTAGGGGATTTATGAAGTTTGGACAGGTCAACCAAACTCCCAATTCGACATACAACGTCGGTCCTAACGGAAGCCTTCCCGCCTTCACGGTCAACGTGACACCAGTTCCTGAGCCAAGTACCTTGCTGGCGATGGGCTTCTTCGCTTCGATGACCGCCCTGCGCCGCCGCAAAGGCTAAGGTCATCTGGTCTGCCTTTTCTTTGACTAGATCAAGAAGGTAGCGATGTAAAAGGGCGTCGGAGGTTGCTTCTCCTGACGCCCTTCGCCCTACCAACGAGTCTCAGCCCGCTTAGTTCGAGCTCGACCAGGTCTTGGCGGCGTTCCAGGCGGTGTTCTGCGCGATCTGGGCATTCATCGAATACTCCGAACCGCCGCCCGAGTTGCTTTCGCTAAAGCTAGACGAAGCCCCGATTCCCCATTCATCCAGCGCCGCACCGAACTGCTGCGCCATCTGCAAGCGCTGGCCCGGGGCTGCGGCTTGCCATTGCTGCCGAATTGCGGCATAGATCTTGGGCGCATTGGCGATCATCAGTTGCAGTTGCGGATCCATCGTCGGCAGCCCTTCAATGATCTGCATCCGGATCTTGAGGATGTCGTCCATTGTGACGTCGCTGGCATCCCGTCCGGCCGCAACCCACATGAAGTAGAGCATCTCCAAAGTCGCATCGATGTCGCCTTCGCTGATCTCTTGGTCCCAATCCTGCTTCTTGGGGGCTTGCTTCGCCGAGGCTAGCTTCGCCTGACGCCGTTCGATCGCGCTCCACATGACCTGGGCATAGCCGATCCCCATCTGGGCCCCATTTTTGAAGGCATTGGTAAAGACGGCCCGGCCCTCGTCGCGGCTTTGCTTTTGCTCGGCGGGGGTCCCCGTGGTGAGGGTCTTCAGCAATTCGGCCCCCTGCTGAGCCAGGATCCGCTTCCCTTCGGCGTCGCCCTTGGCATAGAACTCGATGAAACGCTCGCGCGTCGCTTCGAATTCCGACTCCGTGAGCTGGATATCGAAAAGGATCTCGATGACATTGACGATCNNCGACCGAGCCGTAGGTCAGCGGCGGGTCTCCTGCCGAGATCACCTTGTCCATCGGCTCCCGCTTCATGTTCGCCTTGACCTTGCCCGCGATGTTGCCCAGCGATGCGGCCGAAAGCTGACCCGGTTGCCCCACAGCTGCCCCTGCCGCTCGCGGCGAACGAGATTCCACGGCCACGGTGTTGGCATGGCGGTCGGCCAAGGCAAAGCCCGCCGTGTCCGAGGCCTTGGCGTAGGGCATCACCAAGAGCGCATTCCGCTTGCCGGTCACCGCGACGATGTAGCCCTTATAGAGCACGAGCTCTTCGTCTTTGAACTCCAGGTCGATCCGGACCGCCTTCTTTCCGTCGAAAGTGATCTGGCTCTTGGATTGTTTAGTGACGGTCGATTCGGCCGCAAACGATTGCAAGAATCCATCGGCCAAGGCATTGTTGACCGTCGACTGCACCTCCGCCGGGAGTTCCTCGTCGAACTTCTGCAAGACGATGTCGATGTGCGCACCTTCCTCATCGCCGTTCTTGTAGGTCTGAATGTAGAAGGTCCCGGCCCCGACCTCCTGCCGAGTCGAAGTCCAACCGCTGGGCAGCTCCAGGGAGAACGCCCCAGTCGGCTCGGTATACACCGTCGAAGAGAGGCCAAGAATGAGAATCGCGAGACGACCAACCATTGCCTCTCCAGTGTTTCAGGTTTCGGCGGAAAATGCAATGCCAAATCGGCACGAACCCCACCTTTTCTGCTCCTCGACGAAGGCTTATCGCACGGAGAAGACGAAGAACGGCGGGACCGCTGGAGGGGTTCCGCCGGCGGTGATGGCGTGCATGCAGGACTCGATCAGGTTTCCGGCAGAGGGGCCATCCACCGGAACAAAGTGATCGAATTCCCGAAACACCACCACCGCCCGGTCATTGATGTGGAGGAACTCCCCAAAATCTGAGAGCCGGTCGCTCATTGCGTCCCAATTGCGCCCTAGCCAAGGGGTGTCTGTGAGATACGCGACCCTCGAGAAGAAGTCCCCAACTGAACTCAGCAGTCCAAATTCGACGACAATAACCGGAACCCCATCGAGAAGTTCTAAAAGCCGATCCACATCTTTCTCGTCGATCAGAAAGATCCGGTGTTCCTGCGGGAGATCCAGCACGTTCGGCCCATGGATGCGACTCAGCGCCAAAACCAGACCCTCACCGCGGATGTCAGACCCAGGAAAATCTAGCTGCCATGCCATTCTTCAAACTCCCAGCGGTCGAAAATGTCCACCTCGACAGAAATGGTCTCCTCCGACGAATCGAACTCCAGCTCTACCCGGACATTGCCGGGCTCAATCCTCGAAAGCCTTAATTTCACAGGCCCGAATCCCTGAAACTCCAAGGAAGTTCGGGTGGAATCGTTCGCAAAGGCGTACAACTCTTCGGACGGACTGTACCCTTCCGAACGAACCCGAAAGTGGCCGTGCAGGGTCAACAACTCCACATCAATGCGGGCAAAGCCGTCATAGCCCTCAATCGAGTAGGGGGCGACCTTGAGCCGGAGCCCAACATACTCGCCCCCAACCGAGACCTGATGGGGGAGCGGAACGAGTTCCAAGTTCAACTCCCCACCCCAACCTAGGCGAGGACCGTCTGGAACTCGCGCGGCACCAAGCTCTGGGCCTCGGGAGTCTGCACCATCGACTTTCCGTGCTGGATGAAGTACTCAAACTCTTCGGGGAAGACTCGCAGGGCCGCCGCGACCGGCCAAGCCGCCGCGTCGCCGAGTCCGCAGAACGAGCGTCCGTCGATCTGCTTGGTGATCTCAAGCAGCAGGTCCATGTCTCCGGCCTGGCCATTGCCCCGCATGATCCGGTCGAGGATCTGCAGCATCCACTTGGTGCCCTCGCGGCAGGGCGTACACTTGCCGCAGCTTTCCATGGCATAGAACTGGGCCGTGCGCCAGATAAAGCTGACGATGCAGGTGTGCTCGTTCAGGAACATGCATCCGCCCGAACCGACCATGGTCTTGACCTCGCCCATCTCCTCATATCCGATGACGGCCTTGGCGCAGTCGTCGGCATTGATGATCGGGACCGACGATCCGCCGGGGACGCAGGCCTTCAGCTTGCCGCCCTTCATCCCGCCACTCATTTCGAGTAGCTCCATCAGCGTCGTACCGAACTCGATTTCGAAATTTCCGGGGCGATTGACGTGCCCGCTGACACTGAAGATCTTGGTCCCGCGCGAATTCTTGGTGCTCGCTCCGAGGGTCGAGTACCAATTTCCGCCATTCTTCACGATGAAGGGCGCGCAGGCATAGGTCTCGACGTTGTTGATGACGGTCGGCTTTTCGAAGAGTCCGCTGATCGTCGGGAGCGGCGCGTGGGGGAACTTGAGTCGGGGCATCCCTCGCTCGCCCATCAGGCTGCTCATAAGGGCGCTCTCTTCGCCGCACTCATAGCTCCCGGCCCCCATGTGCAGGTGCAGGTCAAAGTCGAATCCGCTGCCGAGGATATTCTTGCCCAGGTAGCCCGCCGCATAGGCTTGGTCGATGGCGTTGCGAAGCGACTTGGCCGCATCGACGAACTCGCCGCGGATATAGATGTAGCCCACATCGCCCTGAGTCGCGAGTCCAGCCAGAGTCATGCCCTCGATCAGCAGGTAGGGGGTCGTCTCCATCAGCTGCTTGTCTTTGAAGGTGCCGGGCTCGCCCTCGTCGGCGTTGCA
>DDSL01000061.1:0-233 GCA_002343825.1 Chthonomonas sp. UBA2391 | reverse complement strand
GGGGATCCCGTTCCACTTGATCCAGGTCGGAAATCCGGCTCCACCGCGCCCGCGCAGACCGCTCGACTTGATCTCGTCGATAATCGCTTGCCTTTCCATCCCGAGCCCTTTTCGCAAGGCTTCATAGCCACCCTTGCTCAGGTAGCCCTCCAGCGTTCGGAAAGCAGGGTCGTGCGAGTGTTCGAGAAGCAGCTTGTATTCGCCCATGGACAACTGGATTCTACTGGATCCCA
>DDSL01000068.1 GCA_002343825.1 Chthonomonas sp. UBA2391 | reverse complement strand
CAGTGAAGACGTCCCCTCCCACGTGGTGGAAGCAGCCCGACGGGCTCGCCAAGAAGAGTACGACAAGTTGAAGCAGTCGAACGGCAAGGAAAACCCCTATGCCCTCCACGCCGAGCTCGCGGACATCATGTGGAACAACTGTGGGATCTGGCGCAAGCAAGATGACTTGCTGAAGGCCCGCGAAGACCTGAATGCCCTCGGCGAGCGCGTCCACCAATGCGGACTCGTCGATGCCAGCGGCTGGGCCAACCAGGCGATCCCCTTCACCCGCGCCATGATGCACATGGTTGAGCAGAGCAAGGCCATCGTCGGCGGAGCGATCCTTCGGGACGAATCACGCGGCGCCCACTTCAAAATGGACACCCCGAATCGGGACGACGAAAAGTGGCTGGTGACCACCAAGGCCACTTGGAGGCCAGGTCAGCCGGAGTTCGACTTTAGCGAGCGCATCGATTGCACCTACATCGCCCCTCGTGCCCGCAAGTACAAGATCAACCAGAACATGATTGTCAAGGAAATCATGGGAGAATCGGCTCTCGCAGGCTCAAACAACGGCTAGGGTCGGGGGTAAAACAGGTTTCGTTATGAAAAAGCTACAAGGATGGATGATCGCCGGTCTGGCCGGCAGCGCTTTGCTCATGTCGGGCTGTGGGGGCGGTGGCGGAGCGGCCGGTTCTTCGGTGCGCATCTCGCTGCGAGCCGCCAACGGTGTCAGCCTGAACGATCTTGAGCTGATCGTGGCCCCCAAGGGCGGACCGGCGACCGACTCGGACGCTTGTGACAACTTTGGCGTCAGCTTCTGCGGCTCCGACGCGGTGACCAACAACACCAAGACCTTCCGGATTACCACCGAGAACGATCGCAAGGACTACTTCATCTATGTTCGGAACAACACCGGCGGTGGAGATCTGAGCGGACGCCTCACGATCTCGATCGACAACATCACCGATACCGGGAACGCCAACAAGTACCTGGACATCCCGGTGACGGTCCCCAGCAACACCGCCGTTCGGTATGCCCGCATCGGCCTTAACAACCTGATCAACTGATCTTTCGGTCGGAGTTGGGGCCTCCTTAACTCCGACCACCCGACCGGGATAAACTCCGAAGCGTGAAGCGTTTTGGTTTTGTGTTCCTTCTCTCGGTCTTGGGCTCCATCGGGATTGCCCAATCCCCCCAACTCCCCACCAAGCTACCGGCCCTGCCCGAGTCGGCGAAGGCGGCACGCGAGCTTGAACCGTTCCGATTCATGGTCGGGCGTTGGATCGGCGTCAACCCGAACGGCAGCGTCAACGAAGAACACTGGACCGCTCCCCGCGGAACAAGTATGGTCGCAACCTTCCGCCAGATTCGGCGAGACGGAAAGCTCGGGTTCGTGGAAGTCTCCTCACTCAGCGTGGAGAAGGACGGTGTGCGTCTGCGGCTTCGCCACCTGCACGGTGGACTTGAAATTCCGAAGGGGCGCGAAGAGTCGAACGACTTTGCCGTCAAGAGCCTGAGCAAGGACCGCGCCGAGTTCACCGGAGTCGGCAAAGATAAGGCCGTCACCGCCGTCATCTATCGGCTGGATGGCAAAGATCGCATGATCGTGGAAACCCAATTCGCCCCAGAGACCGGCGAACGCGGGTACCAGTTGGTGTACTTCCGAGAGAAGAACTAGTTCTGGGCTAAGGGTTATAGGTCCTATAAGTCCTATAGGACCTATAACCCTTAGCCCAATACAAGCGGCCTTGGCGCCACCGGGTCCGGCGCGATGCTGAACGCCTCCGACAGCGCGCGCGCAGCCGCTTCGGCCTCTGCGTCGGTGCGCGCGTGGACCGTTGCCAGCGGCTCGTTGTCGGCGATCTCGTCTCCGACTTCGACATGGACCACTACCCCAACGCTGGGGTCGATGGCGTCTTCCTTGCGCCGACGTCCACCGCCAAGGTTCACTACGGCCTGGCCGATGATCCCGGCATCGATCTGCCCCATCCAGCCCTCTTGATGGGCAAAGACCCGGCAGGTCGCGGGGGCCCGGGGCAGAACCGCGTCGGGATCCTCCCACAGGGCGTCGGACGCGCCTTGGGCGGCAAACCACTCCTGAGCCTTGCGGAGGGCGGCCCCACTCGTCAGCGCCTCTCGGGCGCGATCCTCCCCGGCCGAGCGGTCGGAGACCACCCCGGCGAGGGCCAGCGCCTCGCCGATGAGCGATACACTGAGCCGCGCGACAGGATCTTGATATCCACCCATCAAGGCCCCGATGGCCTCGCGAACCTCCAGCGCATTCCCTACCGCCGCGCCCAGAGGTTGGTCCATATCGGTGACCAGAGCGCTGATCCGCAACCCCGATTCGCGCCCCACGGTGACGAGCGCCTTGCCCAGGGCCACCGCCTCGGGCAGCGAGCGCATAAAGGCTCCGCGTCCACACTTGACATCGAGCACCACGACCTCAGCCCCGCCGGCGATCTTTTTGCTCAGGATGCTCGCCACGATCAGGGGCAAAGAGTCGACCGTCGCGGTCGCGTCGCGCAGGGCATAGAGAATCTTGTCGGCCGGTGCTAGGTTGGGCGTTTGGCCGCTCAGGGCGATGCCGATGCGGCCCGCTTGGGCGACCATTTCGGCGGGCGAAAGGTCGGTCCGGAACCCGGGGATCGCCTGCAATTTGTCGATGGTTCCGCCCGTGATCCCGAGTCCGCGACCGCTCATCTTGACTGCGGTGACGCCGCATGCGGCGAGGATGGGCAGGGCCACCAGGGTGGTCTTGTCGCCGACCCCGCCGGTGCTGTGCTTGTCGACCCAGGGCCGCGGCAAGGAACTCAAGTCGAGACGCTCCCCACTCGCGGCCATCGCTAGGGTGAGCGCGCTCGTCTCGGCGGAATCCAAGCCGCGCAAGTAGGCGGCCATCAGCCAGGCTGCGAGTTGATCAGGGCTAAAGCTCCCGTCAACCGCGCCTTGGATCAGGGCCTGAATCTGCTCGGGCGAGTGGGCCTGGCCGTCGCGCTTATGCCGGATAATCTCCTGTGGGAACAATGTCGGGCTCCTTGGGTGCTGCAAAGTCATACGGCGCCCGGTAGAGGCCCCGCTCTGTAACAATACCGGTAATCAATCCGCCGGGGGTGACGTCGAACCCAGGGTTCCAAACCGGGAATGGCAAACCACCGGTGATCTCAGAGGCTTCGCGCTCTTCGATCTCGATCTGCGCCCCAGTTTGCAGGGCCGGATCAACGGTCGAACTCGGGGCCACGATATAGAACGGGAGGCCGTGGTGCTGAGCCAAAACCGCGAGCATATAGGTGCCGATCTTGTTGGCGGAATCTCCGTTCGCCACGATGCGGTCGGCTCCGGCCACGACGAAATCGACCTGCCCCTGGGCCATCAGGCTGGCCGCGGCGCTATCGACGATGCTCCGGAACGGAATCCCCTCCTTGTGCAGCTCCCACGCGGTGAGCTTGAGCCCCTGTTGGCGCGGGCGAGTTTCGCAGCTATAGACCCGCTCCAGCCAGCCGAGTCGGCGGAGTTCGCGGATGACGCCAAGAGCCGTACCGACTCCCGGGGTCGCAAGAGCCCCCGTGTTGCAGATCGTCAGGACTCGGCAGCCCGGCTTCCCGATGGACGACGCGAGACTCGCCATCCGGGCGTTGGAATCGACCTCGGCCAGCTCGATGGCCTGGGCTTTTGCGAGGGCCGCCTCGGACGTCCATAGTTGGACTTCGTCCATCCGGTCTAGGGCCCAAAAGAGGTTCACCGCGGTGGGACGACTCGCGGCCAATCCTGCCCTTGCCTCGCTGCGATCCGAGTTGCCGAGTGCGGCGAGGACCATGCCATAAGCAGCGGCGGCCCCGATGGCGGGGGCTCCACGGACGGCCATGTCGCGGATCGCATCCCGGACTTCTTGCCAAGTTCGGAGTTCCAGCCAAACTTCACGCTCGGGAATCTCTCGCTGGTCGAGGAGATGGAGGACACCGTCCTCCCAACGCATCGGTCGAATCACGGGGAGATTATGGCGCTCGAGATTTGTTGTCCGCGCCGCCCGGCCCGGAGGCCAATCCCGACCCAGGGGCCCCGAGGCTCCGCCTCGCCCTGGGTCCCGCCCCCGGGCGGCGCGGACAAGGGACTGCCCCAACCAAAAAGCTACCCCTGAATTTTGCCCTGATCCAGGCTCAGTTTCGTTCCCATGAGGGTCTTCTCAGCCCCGGCCGTGTCTCCCGATTGGAGCGCGCGAAGGGCGAGCGTGACCTCTTGGGCCTCGGCCGTTCGTCCATCCTTGGCCAAGATCATCTGCGTCTTTTGAAGCTCATCGATGGCCCCCATCGCCGTGATCTGGCCAGTCTTGAGGCCCATGATCGTCCGTTCGACGGTCTTGCTGACGCTGGCGACCTCAAAGGCCGCGGCCACGCGCGGGTCCACCGGAGCGGAATACCGAGCCGAGTCTGCCGTGAACTCCATGACCAAGTCGAGGTCTTGGGTCACCGTTGCCCCCGCCGCGGGATCCGTATACGTAAGCCGTCCGGCCGCCACTCGGTAATGACCGAGCGGATGGTTGGGAAATTCGAGATCGAGGATCTGCTGGAGGGCAGCTCCCCGCTCCAAGTCGGCGAGTTCCAACGTGAACTCGCGGGCACCGGGAGCGACGTTATGACCCGGAGCACCCTTGAAATTGACCCACCGCGCGAGTTTGAACTCCATGCGCACGCTCTGCGCGGCCACGTTGAGAACCTTGTCGAGTTCGCTTCGGAAGATTTCGGGGATCAGCTCGGGCCGGGGGATGTAGTAGTAGTTCCCGCCCGCCCGCTTGGCCATACTCGCCAAGAGTTCTTCGTTGTAATCCGGGCCGAATCCCAGAAAAGTGGCCGTGACGCCCTTGGACCGCACGTCCCCGGCGTGCTGAACCAACGCACTAAAATCCTTGATCCCAGCGGTGGGGTCTCCATCGCTCAAGACGACCATCCGGGTGGCCCGGCCGCTATCCTGAACGCTGAGGACCTGGGCCAGGGCTAGGGCGATTCCATCGTAGAGATTGGTCGTGTTTCCGGGGGTCAAGCGGGCGATGCCATCCTTGATCGGTTGCTTGGCCGTCACCCGTTGCGGAGGCATCAGGACTTCGACGATCTCCTCAAAGGTCACGATGCTCAGGATGTCTTGGGGGCTGAGCATATCCACCACGTAGTTGCAGGCCTGCTTCACATATTCCAGGGGTGGGCCTTCCATGCTGCCACTTCGGTCGATGACCAGACAGAGGTTGAGCGGGGTTCGCGGTCCAGCGGAAGCCAATCCGGGAAGACTCTCGGGCATCCCCGCCGCTAGCTCAATCAAAAACTGCTCGCGGGCGGGCCCGTTGGCCATGGTGGCCGAACGACCGGCCAAAAGGCTGACCACCAGCCCCGGTGCCGCAGCGGGATTCATAACGCCCGTCTTGTTGGGATCAAATCCCGGGGCCGCACTCATCGCCTGAGTTCGGTAGAGGTCGCCGCCGCCGATCACTGTGCGGTTGGGATCAAAGGCCTGAGTCTTGTCCATAGGGGTTTATGCTTCGACGCGAAAAATGGTGGATCCGATCTGGATCGTATCGCCCAGTCGGGCAAAAAACTGCTGACCTCGGGTGCCATTCACGAGCACGCCATTGGTGGAGCCAAGATCGCGCACTTCGAGGCCGCCTGGCCCAGGGCTGATCCCGGCGTGGCGTCGACTCACGCCCGAGTCAAAACCAAGGGGAATCGTCGGAAGCTCGCGACCGACTTCGATCGGGGCCATAACCGGAAACCTCTGGCCGGTGAGCGGACCATTCGTGGCCACCAAAACCGGGGCGGCAGTTGCGGGGGCCATGGCGACCGTCGGGTTGCTGCTCATCGGCATCGGCCCCACCGGCTGGCCGGCTGGGACATGGGGCATCGGTGCCGGTTCAAATCGTTGCGGGGCCGGGGTCATCGGGACGCGCCTGGCTTGGCCGCCGCGCAACAGAAACTGGAGCTGATGGGTTCCGACCTGGATCACATCGCCACTCGTGAGGGGGGCGGCCTGGATGCGCTGGTTATTCAGCCCGATGCCGGTCGGCGTCCCGGCGTCGTGCAACCAATAGCCATCGGCTTGCTTGACGATGGTCGCATGCAGGGGACCGACGCTAAGGTCACCAAAGAGAGGGATATGCGCTCGCTCATCTCGGCCGATGAAGGTCTGCGGGGCGTCGATGGCCCATTCGCGGCCCTCGTTCCTCCCAAGCACGAGCCGGACCCATGCTTGCCGAGAAACCATCTCGACCAGCCCGATCAAGAGCCCGATCCCACCCCCGACAATCGTCAGACCAACCGCGCGAGGGATTCGTCCTGTTTCGGCACTCGCGCCGCGGGCAAGGAGCGGACCGATGGCATCGGCGACCGCCTGAAAGGCAAACCCACCCAGTGCGCCTCCGAGCAACCCGCCCATGAGCCCTTGGATCGCTCGCTTTGAGCTGCGACCCACAAATCCCTCGGCCAAACCAAGCAGCCCCCCGAAGATGGCAAAACCCACCACTCGGCCCACGTATTGGCCGAGGGTCCCGACTCCGGGCACGATGGCCGTCGGGCCGGTCACCATTTGGTAAACCGCGCCGCCGAGGCTGATCCCCATCGGGCCGACGATCAAACCGAGGAGACCGCCGATCCCTGCCCCCTTGAGCATGTGCGATCGAGAGCCTTGGAACCAGCCCGAAGCCCCGCCGATGGCCATGCCGATAAAGAGGCCCGTGACCGCTGCCAATCGCCACTCAAACCGGGCCCAAGAATTGCTGTCCAAGGCGTTCGGGACGGTTGGCTCAATCACTGCCCAGCCCAGCAAGCCGCCTAGGGCCGCCAGCAACATCAGGGTGAGCGCGCGAGAGATCATCTATGCCTCATATCGGAAGGAGAGAGCCCCAAACTGTATGACGCTCCCGGGACGGATTTCGGCAGGTTGATCGCCGAGCTTTGTCCCATCGACAAAAGTTCCGTTGGTGGACCCGAGGTCGCGCACGGAAAGGCCCCCCCCCGAAAAGGTGATCTCCGCATGGCGCCGAGAAAGACTCGATTCCTCGGTAAGTGCCCAATCGGCTCCGGAATCGCGCCCGAGAATCACCGATCCTTCCGCCAAGTCCCGGACCATTCCGTTGGGACCGACGAGCCGGGGTGGGCGAGCCACCGCTGCCGGGGCGGCCACAACCAGGTCGGGAGCGGCGGCGTCCAGCACGATGGGCTGAATCGGCTCGGGAGCTTTTGGGACCGGGGCTGGATCGGGATCGCCTGAGTCGGCTTGTAGATCTTCCGGGATGGCGACCCCCATTTTTTCGAGTCGCTGGTTGACTTGCTCGCGGTTGTTTTGCACCCACCGAAAGGCAAAGTAGAGAGCCCCGATGGCGACGCAGAGTCCGCCAACGTAGGCCAAAAAGGACATGAAGCCCGCCGGTTGGGCCCCGGCCATCGGACCGGCTTTTTTCGCTTCGTTCGCGGCTGGCTTTGCCGGATCGGAGGAAGATTCCGCCTTGGTGGGAACGTCGTCCGCTCCTGCGGCAAGGACATTCAGCCGAAGACCTGAGGCCGCGGCGGCCTCCAAGGTGAAGTTCGGTGCCGGATTCAATTCGGCGGTGGCTCCAGATTTCTTGTAGGTGAGCCCGACGGTGACGGCCCCGAGCGGAACACCCCAAACCCGGGCGACGCCTTCGTCTTTGGGGCCAAGAATGGCCGTGAAATCCTCTCCCGACTTGGCCTTTAGAGTGACGGTCCCCGCCAGAAGGGGTCCGGTTTCGCCGCGCACTTCGATCGCCGTCTCCCCGACGCGGTCAAAGGTCTTGGCCGAGATCGCCCAAGGCTTGGAGTCGCTCCTGGCCGGGCGAACGACCATCAGGTTGCGGTCGAGATCAAGGACGCAGACCTTGCCCTTCGTTAATCGGTCCCCGGGGATCACCAGCCGGTTTTGGCCGTCGGGCGAATCCATCTGAAAGATTTCATCGGAGGGGGCATAACCCGATGCAGCAACCCAGACACGCTTTTTGGTGACACCCTGGAACTCAAGGGTGAGGTCGGCAAAGCTGGATCCGGAGAGCGCCAGAGCGACTAGGGCAAGTTCGATTCGCAACCGTTTTGGCACGATTCCAGGATTTTAGCCCGCGCCGCCGGTAACTTCCTCGCAAGATCGCTGGCCTGATACCCGATTCCCCCAATCGACTCTGCGCAGAGATCCCCGGCGGTGCCGTGCCAGTAGACCCCGCAAGCGGCGGCCAGATAGGCGGGAAGCTCTTGGGCGAGCAGGGTTCCGATCACTCCGCTCAGGACATCCCCCATCCCTGCCGAGGCCATCCCGGGGTTACCGGTCGAATTGACGGCAAGGGGATGCTGATCTTCTCCGACGATGCTGTAGGGTCCCTTAAGGACGAAAGTTCGTTGGTAGGTTTGGATCGCGCGCTGGACAGAATTGAAGCGGTTGCTTTGGACGTCGGCGTTACTTTCCCGGATCAGGCGGCCCATCTCCCCGGGGTGTGGCGTCAGGACGGCCGGGACTGCGGGCAGAGGGACCCCTTCAGCCAGAAGGGTTAACGCATCCGCATCGAGGCAAACGGGGATTTCGACGTGGGGCAGAAGGGCCTCCAAGAAGACTCGGACCTGGGGATGAAGCCCAAGTCCGGGCCCCACGACCAGTGAATCGTACCGATGAAGGCGCTCGAGAATCTCTTTTTCGGCCCCAAACCCGATCGTGCCATCCCGCTCGGGGAGTGGGATCAAAGTCGCCTCGGGCAACACCGCTTGGACCTTGTCGCATACGGTCGGGATGGCCGCGACGGTCACAAGCCCAGCTCCCGCATAGGCTGCCCCAAGTGCGGCGAGAGACGCCGCCCCTGGCGTGTAATGAGACCCGGCCACGATCAAGACCGATCCGTTGTCGCCCTTGTGGCTGGCCTTAAGCCGCTCGGGAAGCAGGGCCGCGACCCAATCTTCGGTCAAGAGTCGGGCTTCGGTCGGCTCCGTTAGGAGGTCCGTGGGGTAGCCGATATCGGCAACTTCCCAATATCCGGCGTGCTCTAGGCCGATGCCTTGGAAGAGAAACGGTTTGGGTTGACCGAGGGTGATGGTTTTCAGGGCCCAGACGCTTTCTCCAATTTCCTCGCCTGTGTCGGGGTCAATTCCACTCGGGACATCGACCGCAATCGCTGGGACTCCGCTGCGATTGATGGCCCGGATGGCGGAGAGAATCATCCCATTGGGGGCTCCCTTCGAACCCGTTCCAAGCAGGGCGTCCACCACCAGATCGCGGCATCCGACGCAATCGGCCTTGCGCAGCCAACGGGCGTCGTCGAAGAAGATGGCCTGAACTCCGTGGGCCCGGGAAACCGCAAGTTGCGTAGCAGCATCGGGGCTGAGATCGCCTTCGAGGCAAGCCATCAAACAGTCGACGTGGTACCCAGCCTTGAGCGCGTGCCGTGCCAGAACGAGGCCATCACCTCCGTTGTTGCCCTTCCCACAGAAGATCGTGACTCGCCCTCCCTCGGGGAGCATCTGGCGCATGGCGTCAAAGACGGCGAGCCCGGCACGCTCCATCAGGACCATCGCAGGAATGCCGTACTCGGCCGAGGCCATCCGGTCAATTTCTCGACTGCGTTCCGTCGTCGCGATCCACATAGCGTGCTCGATCCGCGCAAAAACGTGCGGGTCTCGCCGCTTCTACGGGGCGATCAACGTGATTGTTTCCAGCTGGATCTCACCTCCGCACGACCGATGCAAGTAGCGGCGGTGGCGGGGCAAGCGGCGACGCCGTGGGATGCTCATTCCGCACCGCGAACACTTATAGAGAACCATCTGTCTAGGTTGGTTGCGCTGGCAAGCATAATCGTGGGTCCGCACCGGATCCTGACCGAGGTCCCGCATGGCCTGTTGCCAGGCCGGCCCATGGCCAGACCCGCGCCGCCCGACGCGATCGACAGCCAAGAGGTGCGCATATTCGTGCAGGAGAGTCCGTTCCAACTTCTCTGGATCATCGAGCACCAAGACGCTGAGCCGAATGGTCCAGTGGCGAAAATCGGCAATTCCGGCCGTGGTCCGGTAGCGGTGCCAAGCTAGCTGCGGGACCTTTTTGAGCGGATGCTTCAGCAAGGTCTGAGCCAAGATCTGATCGGCGAGGGCAGCGAGATCGGCGGGTGGCGACGTCACGATAAGAAAAGGGACGGTTGGTGCCGGGGGCGGGACTCGAACCCGCACGGGTATGACCCCAGTGGTGTTTGAGACCACCGCGTCTACCATTCCGCCACCCCGGCTCCAGGTAGGCCTTTAAGGGTACCCGAGTAAACTTCCCCTTCGATGCTGCTCCAGGTTCGACAAGCGGTCGTTCGCTTTGCCAACGATATCATCCTCGATGGCGCGGACCTCCGCATTGAGGACCGCGAGAAAGTTGCCATCGTCGGACGCAATGGAGCCGGAAAGACCACCTTGCTCCGCGCGATTCTAGGTCAATACGAGCTGGAATCGGGGTCGGTCACGCTCGGGCAGGGCGTGCAGATCGGTTATCTGAGCCAAGACTCCCGCCTTCCAGAAGACGCCACAGTCCTTGGCGCGGCCGAAGAAGCCCGCAAGCACGTGATCGAGCTTCGCGAGAAGCTCGAAGCCTTACAGAAACGACTCGATAATGGTGCCACCGCCGAGGATCTGGACGAATTCACCCGCCTGCAGGAGCACTTTCATGGAGAGGGCGGCTACTCCATTGAGACTGATCTCACCGTGGTTCTCAAGCGCATGGGGTTCGAAGAATCCGAGTTCGCCAAGCCAGTCTCGGCCCTGAGCGGCGGAGAGCGAACACGACTGATCCTCGCGCGACTGCTCCTTGAAGAACCAGACCTGCTCATCCTAGACGAACCGACCAACCACCTCGATCTCGAAGCCACCGAATGGCTGGAAAGCTGGATCGTGGGATATCACGGCGCCGTGCTGCTCATCAGCCACGACCGGACCTTCCTTCAAAACACTGCCCAGCGCATCGTCGAGATCCGCGACGGCAAGACCAAGAACTACCCCGGCGGATTTGAGAAGTATCTAGTGCTGCGGGCGGAAGATGAAGCCCGCCAGGCCGAAGTAGCACGTAAGCAACAGCAAGAAATGGCCAAGCTGGACGAATACGTCCGGCGATTCATGAACAGCCAGCGGACGGCTCAGGCCCGCGGTCGACTGAAGCAGCTGGAGAAGCTCAAGAGCGTGGCCGTCGAGGCGCCCAAAAATGAGAAAGGAATCAAGGGGGCCTTCGAGGTTGTCCGCCGGTCCGGGGATCTCGTTTTGGAGGTGGCTGGACTGCACCACTCCTTTGGCGCGGAGAACTTCTTCCACGGGCTCGATTGGACCGTCCGATGGGGCGAGCGGTGGGGGATCATCGGCCAAAACGGAGCCGGAAAATCGACCTTGCTCCGGATCCTCCTCGGCAAGCTCGACCCGACCGATGGCCGTGTCCGCCTTGGGTCGGGGGTAGAGATCGGCTACTTCAGCCAAGATGCCGATTCTCTAATCCACGAACTCTCTCCGATGATGTTCTTGCACGAGGCACTGGGGCTTGACCTCGGGGCGGCGAGGTCCCTCCTCGGTCGGTTTTTGATCAGCGGTGATGATGCGACTCGGCCGATCTCGACCTTGAGCGGAGGAGAGCGAAACAAGGTCCAGCTGGCGGCCCTGACCGCCACCCGGCCCAACGTCTTGGTCCTTGACGAGCCGACGAACCACCTCGATATGAGTTCTCGCGAGGCCCTGGCTGAGATCCTGCGAGAATTCAACGGCACCCTTCTGCTCGTCAGCCACGACCGGTGGCTATTGAGCCAAGTGAGCGACCGAACCCTCGACGTCCGCAACAGCTCGGTGATCCAGTACCCGGGTGGCTACGACGACTATCGTCGCAAGCACGCTCGTGGCGAAACGCTTCCGCCAGCCCAAACGGCGAGCGCGCCTCAGTCGGTTGCGCCCACGATGAGCCCTAGGGAACTTAGCAAGGAAATCGGTCGGATGGAGAAGCTGGTCGCCCAGATCGAGGCTCAAGTCTCGGAACAGGAGCAACGCCTCGCGGCAGCGGAATCGGCCATGAGCTCAGCCGCTCCCGAAGCCGACCACCTAGCCTTGAGCTTGGCTTACCAGAGCGCCTCCGACGCGCTGGAGCAGACCCTGCACGAATGGGAAGCGGCAGGCTCTCGGCTGGAAGAACTTCGGGCGATGCAGGGCTAAATTCGCTCTTGAATGCGGGAATCTTTGGACGCAGGTGCTCCGTAGTTGCCGGTCATGAAGGTTGTCTTCGTTTTGTCTGCCACTCTCGCTCTGGCCCTTGGGGCCCTCTCTGCCCCCAAAGTTGAACGCGGTGCCCCGCTTCCTCGAAAGGCTGCTCTTGGCGTTCAGCTCGGCCCCGTCGCCGCCGGTGAACCGGCTGGAATCAAAGTCGTCCAGGTGAGCCCCGGGCTCACTGCCGAAGCCCTTGGTGTGAAGGCCGGCGACATCCTCGTCGCGATCGACGGGACGGAGGTCAAGTCGATACCCGAACTCTCTCCGATCACCCGCGGCCTCTATGGCGGGAAAAAGGTGACCCTCACGGTTCAACGAGGCACCGAAAAGCTCGAACTCAAGGGTGACCTCAAGGAGCGACCTCGCCAGAACGACTCCGATGTCGAAGTCGTTTACGACCAGTTTGTCAGCGACGGTAAGCGCATCCGCTGGATCGGAACCTATCCGAAAGGTAAGGGCAAAGGGCCTTTTCCCACCATCTTCTTGATCGGCGGAATCGGAGCCTATTCGGTCGATGCCAACTTCGCAACGTTCCCCTACGGCAACATCATGAAGGCGCTGAGCGACCAAGGCTACGCCACGGTTCGGATCGATAAGCCCGGCCAGGGCGACTCGGAGGGCCCCGCCTATGCGGACCTGCTCTTCGACACCGAGCTGAACGCCTACATCAACGGGATCCGGCTCGCCAAGACAACCGAGTGGATCAACAAAGACAAGATTGCCATCTTTGGCCATAGCATGGGGGGAGCCTTTGGCCCGCTAGTCGCGGCCGAGGAGCCCGTGGCGGCACTAGCCGTGGGAGCCACCGCAGCGAAGACCTGGTTCGAATACATGATCGAGAACAACCGGCGCCAGGCGCTGCTCGGTGGGGCAAGCCCTGCGCAGGTCGATGAGTCAGTACGTCAGCAAATCCCGCTTTGGCACTACATCTTTAACAAACAGATGTCCCCTCAAGACATCATCGCCAAAGAACCCGAACTCGGAGAGTTGCTCAAGGCCATCTCGCCAGACCTAAAGACCTTTAGCGGAGCCGGAATCACCTTCTTCCAGGGCCTTGCCAAGAAAAATCTGATGGAGGCTTGGAGCAAGGTCACCGCCCCAGCGATGCTGTACTACGGCGAAAACGACTTTGTCAGCGGACGGGACGACCACGAGTTTGTGGTGGCGAGCCTGAACAAGGTTCGCCCCGGCCAAGCCACGTTCAAACTGTTGGCCAATTCGGACCACGGATTCTTCAAAACCGAATCGCCCCTCGATAGCATGCAAAAGTGGGGTCGTCCGGGCAATGCCCACAACCCGAACATCGAGGAAGCACTCATCGAGTGGTTCGGCAAGGTCCTCAAGTAGCGATAGCGGCGAGCCAGCCCTTGAGGCTGTAGTAGCTCGTGACCCGCGTGATCAGGCCGTCTTCGACTTCAAAGAAGGCGGCCGCCGGGATTGCATAGGTCTGCCCCTTTGCCTCGGGGAGCGATCCATCCGTTTGAAGATAAGTCCCCGAGCAGAGAAATTCCGCCGCACCGCGATTTCCTTGCTCAAAAATCACGAGTTCGGTGATTTGTTCGCGGTAGCAGGTGTCCATATGAGCCTTAAAGGCACGGAATTTTTCGAGGCCTACTTCGGTCGGTCCTTCGTTGATATCGTGCCGAACCTGCGGGTGGAGGGTGGCCAGAAGCGCCTCGGCATCGTGGGCGTTGAAGGCTTCGAAGTAGGCACGGATCGCCTCGGTCGGGGTGCGCATAGGAATCTCATTATCCCGATCCGGACCGCGAAGGCGGGGGGGGGGATAAATGAATCACCCCGAGAGCGGGCAACGTTACCACTCTCGGGGCGAAAAAAATTGGAACTCTTCCCGAATGAAGGGATCAGTACCGGTCGACTTCGCTTTGCAAGCCGCGGCGAACAACCAGGAACTTCATCTTGGTCGGGCGGAACCGCTCGCGCAGCACGTCCATCGCGCGATGGACATGGATCGTGCCGCCGCAATAGAACAGGTCCACCGCTGCGTACCGGTGCTCCGGCCACGTGTGGATCGTATAGTGCGACTCTTGGATGATGACCGCCCCACTCACGCCATAAGGCTTGAATTCGTGGAACGACTCGGTCACGACTGTCGCCTCACTCTGGATCGCGGCGGTGCGCATGGCCTCGCCGACGGTGTTCTCCAGCTTGAGCGAATCAGGATCGCAGCCGTAGAGTTCGACCAAAAGGTGCGAACCCAGGGACGGTTCCTCGCCTTCTTTGAACGGGAATCCCACCTCGTCATCTTCTAGCCAAGCCCTGAATCCATCCGGGTCTTCACAGCGAATCAAGGTCCAACCATGATCCGTCGTAATTTCCGGGCGAACGGGAGCGGTACTAGGACGACGCGTGAACCGATCGAGAACGCGCGAAAACCAGCCGGTCTTGGTGGCTTGTGCCACAGGGACGAATGCGGCGAGAGCCGCGATGCTAAGGATGGAAGTTAATTTTTCCAATCAAGTTTCCCTCGAGAAAGTTAACCCCGTGCCGGACCGCCGATAAATCGACGGGAGAAACCCGACCAGACGACGAGAAAAGGAGCCCCGGCACTTCCCAAGAAACTGTCTCATTGGCATGAGCTGTGAGATCGGATCCCAAACCCCGGACGTTTCCGCCCGTCACCCGTTGACAATTCCGTTGGTTCATCGCGCTAGACCAGATGGTCTTTTTCTTAGCTCCTGGTGTCAGTCTACTTGGGACCGCAAGATGTTCCGTTGGTCCCAGACGCAAAGGGGCATTGTACCGGACCCCACCCCCATTTGCAAGGAACTTTAGCCAAGAATGAGGTTTTTCTCGCATTTTCTGGGTGACCAAGGCTTGACCGCCTTCGTTTCGTAACCGTGAATGCTACGGGACTTGAGGCCCATCCGTTGCAGGCCGTCTTGTTTTTTGCTGGCGAATGGCGTATCGTAGGAGTTGCGCAAAGGTTCGGGAGAAAACGATGCAACCGAACGAAACGACCACACAACCGACCAATGATCTCAAGCGGCGCGTTCTCGCGGTGCTGATGACCGACGTGAGCAACTACACTCGCAACGTCGCCCGGGCCGAAGAGTCGGCCGTGGCCCGGGTCCGCAAGGATAAGGCCCTGATGAAGGAGGTCGCCGCCCAACACGGCGGAACCATCGCCGCCGACCGGGGAGACGGTTGGAAGATCACTTTTGAGAGCACGGTGGAAGCGGCCAAAGCCGCGATCGAGATTCAGCGCGCCCTCCGCCACAGGAATGACCGGCGCGAACCCCACGAACCCAGCATCCTGCACCGCATGGGCCTACACATGGGCGACGTGATCTGGGCCAAAGACGAAGAGACCGAGAAGATTGAGATCACCGGCGCGGCTGTCGCCATCGCCGCTCGTCTGGAATCCAAGTGCCCACCCGGCCAGGTTGCGTTTACCGAGGATGTCGCCAACGAGATCCGCCGCAACATCGCGGCCGCACCGATGGGCTTCCTCGCCGCCGAATCCCTCAAGGGCCTCCCTGGAATGACCCGAATCTGGGCCACCAAACTCGGGGGCGACTTCGAACTCGGGGGCACCACGTCGGCGGCAACCCATGCCGTTGTTCCGGCCGCCGACCGCCGAGCCCACCAGGATCTTATTCACCGGATCGAAGAAGTCCGCGAAGAAGCCCGACGCGGCCAAGCTCGGTTCAACCTGCTCGTCTTGCTCAACCTGATCTGCCTCATCGCCATCGCGGTTTGGGTCTACCGGGTGGATGCCCAAATGCAAGCCCGACCGGCGGGGGCCATTCCGGTGGAGCAATCTTCCGGACCTACGATCCCGGTAAAATCTAATCAGGCGAGCGATTCTCCAGCAAAGAAAACCGCGCAGCCCAAAAAATCAACCCGAAAATCGGGCGAAGAGACTCGCGGGGGACGAGATTCGGTGGCAAGAGACGACCGAGAAGCGGAACGGACCGCCCCCGATGGCAACCCGATGAGGGACCCGGTCGACGAGCTTCCGCCCAACCCCGACCTCCCCAGCGAAGGTATCCCCAACGCCAACTATCCTGGGGCCAGCGAGGGGAGCTACTGATGTCGGCACGGCTAGAGGCAACCCTCGAGGCGCTGCGCAACTGCGCTCTCTTCGAAGGCTTGAGCGATTCGACCCTCACGACCCTCGCCCAGGGCTGTGTCGAGCGCAGCTACGCGGCCCAAGATCACCTCTTTCATGAGCACGACCCCGCCGGCACGATGTTCATCATCCAATCCGGTCAGGTCAGCATCGAGCGCAACCGGTTTGAGGGCGATCACGAAGATCTCATCCAAATCGCCATCCGCCGACCGGGCGACGTCATCGGGGAATTTACGCTCTTTCAAGAGATGCCCCGCACCGCCAACGCGCGATGCGTGGTCAAGACCCAAGTCCTGATGCTCCAAGGTCGCTATATCGTCGACTGTCTCCGCCGCGACGACAAACTCGCCCTCAACATCATCCGCGCCCTCTGCGGCAAGCTCGTCGAGGCCATGAACCGGAAGTCCGACCAAGAAACCGAATCGGTGCGCACCCGGCTCGTCCGCGAGATCATCGACCTCGGTCGCCAAATGGGCAAAGCCGCCGAAGACGGGACCATCGAGATCAACGGAAAGATCACCCAACAAGAACTCGCCAACCGCATCGGATGCACTCGCGAGGTCATCAACCGCACGCTTTCGGAGATCGGCCGCGACGTCGTCGAAAGCAAAAACGGCCGTCTGACGATTCTGCAACCCAAAGCCCTCAAGCGCCTCGCCCGGGGATGAGGGCCGACGGGCGCGAGGCTCGGTCGAGGTTTGGTTGAAGCTAGGAGTGGTTTATTGAGGTTCACTAGGAATCTTGGTTTGACTTCTATCCAGATTCAACTTGCCTCCACCTACCCTCGCGGCTGTTCGGAGGCCTTGCGCCGACCGGGGCGGAGGGTGGGAGACGCCGAAGGCGGCTGGGGTCCCACCCGGGAGTGGCACCGGGC
>DDSL01000014.1:12422-14115 GCA_002343825.1 Chthonomonas sp. UBA2391 | reverse complement strand
TACCCCCGGCCACGTCGATTTCACGTACGAAGTGAGCCGCGCCCTAGCCGCCTGCGAAGGCGCTCTGCTCGTCGTCGATGCGAGCCAAGGGGTCGAAGCGCAGACGATCGCCAACGCCAGCATGGCGATGAACCAGAACCTGGAGATCGTCCCGGTCATCAACAAGATCGACCTCCCCCACGCCGATACCGACCGTGCGCGAGAGGAGATCGAAAACGCGGTGGCCGTCGATGCCACCGATGCGGTGCTGACCTCGGCCAAAACCGGTATCGGGATCGACGACCTGCTCGAAGCGGTGGTCCAGCGCGTCCCCGCTCCGGCCGGAGACCCGGATGCTCCTTTCAAGGCCCTTATTTACGATAGCCACTTCGACAGCTACCAGGGTGCCGTCGCCTACATCCGCGTGATGGAGGGCAGTGTGAAGCCCGGCGACAAGATCATGATGATGTCGACCGGTTCCACCTTCGACGTCGACAGTGTCGGATTCTTCACCCCCAAGCTCGAGAGAAGCGACCGGCTCGATGCCGGTGAAGTCGGATTTATCACCGCCGCCATGAAGAACATCGGCGACGCCGGGGTCGGCGACACCGTGACCCACGCCAACCGTCCGGCCGCCGAGGCTCTGGCCGGATACCGAGCCGCCAAGCCGATGGTTTTCTGCGGACTCTATCCCAGCGACGGCGACCAATACGAGGACTTGCGCGATGCCATCGAGAAGTTGAAGCTCAACGATGCCAGCCTCACATTCGAACCCGAAACCAGCGCCGCCCTCGGGTTTGGCTTCCGGTGCGGATTTCTGGGTCTTCTCCACATGGATATCGCCCGCGAGCGGCTGGAGCGCGAATTTGGCCTCGACCTGTTGCTCACCGCCCCCAGCGTGGACTACCTGGTGCACATGACCAACAACGAGGTCGAGCACATCAGCAACCCCTCAGCCATGCCCGGCACCACCGAGATCGCCTTCATCGAGGAACCCACGATCAATGCCACGATCATGACCCCCCAAGAGTATGTCGGGGCCGTCATGACCCTCTGCCAAGATCGGCGCGGAACCTATCTCAAGACCGAATACCCCTCGCCCAACCGGGTGATGATCTACTACACCCTGCCCCTCGCCGAGGTCTTGCTCGACTTCTTCGACAAACTCAAAAGCAGCACCCGCGGGTACGCCTCGTTCGACTATGACCTTGGCGAATATCAGCGGAGCGACTTGGTCAAGGTCGATATCCTGCTGAACGGCGACCCCGTCGATGCGCTCTCGTTCATCGTCAACCGGCAGTTCAGCTATCCGCGCGGACGGGCCATGGTCGAACAGCTTCGCAAGGTCGTCCCCCGGCAACAATACGAGGTCCGCATCCAGGCCGCCATCGGAGCCAAGATCATCGCCGCCGATAGCGTCAAGCCGTTCCGCAAGAACGTCATCGCGAAGTGCTATGGCGGCGACGTCACCCGCAAGCGCAAGCTNNGGAAGGTAAGAAGCGGATGAAGCAAGTCGGCATGGTCGAACTGCCCCAAGAAGCCTTCCTCAGCGTCCTGAAGGTTGCGGAGTAGCTCTCAGAAGTCGAACACTTTTGCCAGTTACCTCATCTAGTGAATAACGATGAGGTTGGTTCTGTTTTGGGTCTCTCTATGGCTGATCGGGGTAGGGCATGCCTGTCTCAACGACCGCGACACGTTGCGGCGGGAGGCGGTG
>DDSL01000014.1:0-12413 GCA_002343825.1 Chthonomonas sp. UBA2391 | reverse complement strand
AGCCAGGATCGAGCGGCTCAAGACGGGCACGCCCTCTATCCCCGAACTGGATGACCTGAGCGTGGCCTACGATCGGATCGGCCAGCCCGAGCGTGCGGCGGAGATCATCGAGCCGAAGCTACTGCGGATGCGCAAGGTCACGGAGTACCAGTGGACCCGCATGGAGGAACGGCACCCTCTTCCCCCGAAGATGGTGACCAGACTCGGTTTCCAAAAGTATCACACCTACAGCTACCACGCCAATTACGGCACCTTTTTGGTCCACGATTGGCTCAAGAACCGTCGGGACTCCGAGCAACTGGACGAGGCGATCGTTCAGATTCGGACCGCTCTGAACATCTATCCGGAGGCTCACGACAAGCGCGAATGGGTCCAACTCAGCCTAATGGAATGGATGCGAGAGGGGGCTAAGGGCCTCCCCAATAACCTCGAAGATCCCGACTTTGCGACCGGGCTCGCCGGGCTGATCACCTGGGGCGCGGCCTGGGAGAGCCCCGATGCCTTTCGACTTTTGGCCCATGCGCTGGTCGCTCAGGATGACGGAATCGGACTGGCCCAGCTAGCCCTTGAGCGCGAACGAGAACTGTTGGCGGCGGGCAAAAAGCTCCGCTGGACCCTCCCGGCAGTGAAGTTTCCCGAGGTCCAGGAGACGGACCGGACCACACTCTTCCGAGAGCTTCGCGCCAAAGCCGACGCCATGAACCAGTCGTTCGAGGGCTACGTCCGCGAACGGCTCGCGAAGGGGCAGCACCCCGATACCCACCCCGAATTCTGGGATCAATGGCAACCGCCGCGCGCACCCACGCTCCCGGGGCCCAAAGGTTCGGCTCTTGACTCGGTCCTCGTTTGGATCTTCCCCGGGGGCTTGGCCCTTTTGGGGATGACGCTTGTCCTGCTGAAGTTACGAAAACCGAAGCCAGTGTGAGGCTTGTTCGCCGACCCGGGCCCGAGCCAAGCCCTCGCCCCGTGGGGAGCGAGCAAGCCACGGAAACCAAACTTTCGAACCCACGGGTCTCCGCCCCCAGGTCGGCGAGACCAGCCGAGAACCTGCGCCACACCGATTCCTTGCAGCGCCGGGAAGGGACTCCGCGACTATGCTAACTTATTCGCAAGTTGAAACCCTCCCGACTTGATCCGGATCCCCTCTATCGACTCTGGCTTCATCCCAGTCCGGGGCCGTTTCCGGGGGCGAATCCGATCGAGATCGCGGAAGCCGAGATGGAGTCGGCGGGGAGGCGCGCAAAGCTCCACCTCGACCCAACCCGAACTGAACTCGGCCAAGAGGGTTATGAAATCTTGCCCGGTGCCCAGATCTTTTCGGCGACCGAACAGGGTTTGCTCTACGGCACTTTCGGCTGGCTCCAAAGCGACACCCCGAGGATCGAGGTTCCCAAGGTTCCGCTTCGCATGCTCCAGCATTGGGACGACCTCGATGGCTTCGTGGAGCGCGGCTATGCGGGTCGGAGCCTCTTCGATTGGCCCAGCCTTCCGGACCATCCCGATCCGCGGCTCTGGGATTACGCTCGGGCCTGCGCGTCCATCGGGATCAACGCGATCTGCCCAACGAACGTCAATGCTTCGGCCGAGGTCCTGCGAGAGGGATTCTTGGAGAAGGCGGCGGCACTGGCCGATGTGCTCAGGCCCTACGGAATCCGACTCTTCTTGACCGCGCGATTCTCGGCTCCTATGGAATTGGATGGACTCCCGACAGCTGATCCCCTCGATCCCGAGGTGCGGGCTTGGTGGACCCACAAGCTGGCCGCGATCTATCGGCAGATCCACGATTTTGGCGGCCTCATCGTGAAAGCAAATTCGGAGGGACAGCCCGGGCCCCAGGATTACGGGCGGACCCACGCCGAGGGAGCGAATCTTCTTGCCGCGGCCGTCGCTCCCCATGGTGGCCGCATCCTTTGGCGGGCCTTTGTTTACTCCGACCAACCGGCGACCGACCGCGCCGCCCAAGCCTACGATGAGTTCGCTCCGATCAAGGATCAGTTCCATCCGAGTGTGCAAGTTCAGATCAAGAACGGTCCCATCGACTTCCAACCCAGAGAGCCTTTTCACCCGCTCTTTGGCACCTTGGCCCCGAGCCAGGCGGTGATGGAGTTCCAGATCACCAAGGAGTATCTCGGCTTTTCCAGTCACTTGGCGTTTTTGGCGAATCTCTGGAGAGAGGTGCTCACAGCGCCGCTGGACCAGGGTGCGGTTTCGGGTGCGGTCTCGGGGATCGTCGGGGTGGCCAATCTGGGCGATGATCCGAGTTGGTGCGGAAGCCTGTTCGACCAAGCCAACTGGTTCGCCTTCGGCCGCATGGCTTGGGATCCAGAGTTGGCTCCCGCGTCAATCGCGGAAGAATGGGTCCGCCTAACCCTTGGACCCGACCCACTGGTCACTGGCAAGGTGGCGGAAATGCTGTTGCGGTCGCACGAGGCCGTGGTCAACACCATGACCCCTCTCGGCCTAGCCCATCTGATGGGGAGCGGTCATCACTATGGCCCCGCCCCCTGGGTCGATGATCTTTCCCGAGAAGATTGGAACCCGACTTATTTTCATCGTGCGGATCGGGAAGGGATCGGCTTCGACCGAACACAAACAGGTTCGGCCCAACTGCTGCAATATCCCTCGGATTGGCAAGTCAGGTGGAGCGACCCCGACACCATCGATCTCGACTATCTACTTTGGTTTCACCATCTGGGCTGGGATCACGAGCTGAAATCGGGGCGAACCGTCTGGCAAGAACTGGTCCATCGCTACCACTGGGGTTGTCGCGAGGTCGCGGCGATCCGCGAGATTTGGGCCGACTTGGAGCCCTTCCTCCCCCGAGCCGTGCATCAGCCGACTTTGGAGAAGCTCGACATCCAGATGGAGGAATCGGAGTGGTGGCGCGACGCCTGCCTGGCCTATTTTGGCTCCGTCTGCGGGCGGGAATGGCCAGAGGGATACGCCCGACCGAAGAAAAGCCTTGCGGAGTATCGGGCCATCCGGTTCGAGGGAGTCGCCGGGGATCCGGCGCGATAGAATCTCACCATGAACGAGCCCCTTCGCTACCTTTGCCCGAGACTCGGACCCCACCCGGGTATCGACGGCGACCCGGAAAAGGCCTGGTGGAAGCCCGCCCCCTGGACCGAAGAGTTTGTGGATATCGAAGGATCGGTAAAACCAGTCCCGAGATACGAGACCCGGGTCAAGATGGCCTGGAACGAATTAGGACTCTATATCCTGGCCCAGATGGAAGAGCCTCACCTTTGGGCGACGCTCACCGAGCACGACTCAGTGATCTTCCACGACAATGACTTCGAGGTCTTCTTGGATCCGGACGGCGATACGGAACTCTACGCCGAACTGGAGATCAACGCCCTCAACACCACGTGGGACCTGCTTCTAGTCAAGCCCTACCGCGACGGTGGCCCGGCGATCAACGGCTGGGAGATCAAGGGGCTCCAGACCGCCGTCCAGCTCCGGGGCACGCTGAATGACCCTCAAGATACCGACGAAGGCTGGTCGGTCGAGATCTTGCTCCCTTGGCCGGCGCTCCAAGAGATCAGCCGAGTGGCCTCGCCCCCCGCCGAGGGTGATGTCTGGCGAATCAACTTTAGCCGGGTCCAGTGGGATCTGGAGGTCGTGGATGGGCGCTACCAAAAAGTCCCCAACCGCCCCGAGCACAATTGGGTCTGGAGCCCCCAAGGGGTCATCGACATGCACCAACCCGAGCGCTGGGGCTACCTGGAATTCTGCTCGAAGTAGCCCCACTCCGGATGGATTAGGCCCCGGTGAGGCCGAAGTTCTCGCTGATCAGGAGGTAGTCAAAGATCGTGACCGCTCCGTCGCCGTCGAGGTCCGCATCCGACGGAGCGAACCCATTGGCCCCGACGGTGTTCCACCCGGCTTGGCTGGAATCTCGATCGAAGTACTCGCTGAGGATGATGTAGTCGAAGATCGTGATCTCGTTGTCTTCATCGACATCGCCCCCGAAGAGCGTGGCCTGGACGAAGTACTCGTTCCACTCGAACGGGACATCTTCGATGCGTGCGCGGAGGTATTTGGGGACCTCAATCACGACGTCGATCGGCTGGGGCAAGGCGTTGACCGAAATTTCGGCGAAGTTGTTGACGAGGGCACTGCTTCCGGTTCCGATGAGGCTATTGTCGCTGGGCCTTCGAGCGGTGAGCGTCACCGGACTCGTGAAGGTCGGACCGACGAAGTTTTGCGGGTTGATGAAGGCCCGGACTCGACGAGGGCTGGTTGCCAGTGGATCGGTGTAAGCCACTACCGTCGCGTCGAAGCGACCGAAGACAAACTGCGTGCCATCGGGGGCGGTGTCGATCATCTTGAACGAAATCCCCGTGGAACTCTCCACTTCGGCCAGAACGTTGCCGGTCGAAACCCGGAAGTGGAACAATTGGCCGGAAAATGAGGAGGCCACTGCATTGATCCCGGAGCCGATGTACCGAGCACTCGAAAGGCTCGAAGTCCCGGAGTTAAAGGTTCTGAGGGCCGATGAGGAAGTGGTCGCCCAAACCTTGGCCGTGCCATCCGACGAGGCAGAGAGGAGATTCAGCCCGTCCGCCCTCCAGTCCAGATCCCTAATCACGCTGGTATGACCGGTCAGGGTCCGGGTGACGGTTCCCGTGGACGGGTCCCAGAGCTTGATTTCGTTCCCGGAGCCTCCGGCAGCCAAGAGGCTCCCGTCGGGGCTGTATTGGACCGCGTAAACCAGCCCGCCGTGATTGTATTGAGCAAGGGTGATCCCGTTGATGGTGCTCCAGACCCGGATGATGCCGTTGTCGCTCCCTCCCGCAACGGTCGTGTTGTTCCGCCAATCCAGACAGCGCATGATCGAGGTATGCGTGAGGGTCCGGACGAGCGCCCCGGTGGTGGCGTCGTGGATCCGGATCGTCGCGTCGAATCCGCTACTAGCGATCTGAGTTCCATCGGGTCGCCATGCAACGGCGGCCGCATCGAACGTGTGGCCGGTCAAGACGAGTTGGAGGGCGCCGGTCGCGGCGTCATAAACTCGGACTCGCGGACCATCCACGGCCGCGATTCGGGTTCCGTCGGGGCTGTATTGAACACCATCGACGGAAGAGTTTGGGCGATTCGTGGTGAAAAGGAGCGAGCCCGTGACGGTTGAAAAGCCTCGAATCTGGTCAAAGGGCGCCAGGTAGACCTGGGTCGAGTCAGCTGAAAAAGTGCCCGACCTCAGGGACGTCGGCGAGACGCTCCAGGTGTGCAAGAGGGCCCCATTTGCAATGTTCCAAAGCTTCGCCACCCCAGTGAGGTTGGTGGTGAGGACCCGGCTACCATCGGGCGAAAGCCGCACCTTGTTCACCGTGGGCCCGTGAGAGAATGTCTGGATCGCCTGTCCCGTGACCGTATCCACCAGCTTGCTTGTCCCATCGGCAGAAGCCGTCAAAACCCGGCCCCCGCCGGCTGGTTCGAGGTCGTTGATCGCGGTGGCGTGCGGGCTAAAGCTACGCAGCAATGTCCCCGCCGAAGACCAGACCACGATCTGGCCATTGGCCAGTCCACCCACGTATTCGTCGCGCCCAGCATCCAAAAAGATGCTCCTGACCTCACTCCCGGCTGGGCTTGTCAGGCTGAGAGGAGTCCCGGCCAAGGTGTAGGACTGAATCGTGCCGTTCGAGCGACTCACGGCGGGGCGGTTCAGAGCGTCGAACTGGACATCTCGGAGGTTGCCCCCGATCTCGGTAGAGAGTAGCACGGCCAGGTCGGGCATCCGCAGCACCACCAGCCTGGATGGGGTGACGTAGGCCAGCATCGTCTGGTCGCGGCTCAGGTCCATCGCCCGGGGAGAATCAAAGCCATTGTAATCGTTAAAGAATCGATTGTCGGAGGTCCGCCATGTCTTGATCGAGCCTTCGCCCCCCAGCGTGACATAGAGGCTATGGTTCTGGGCATAAAAAATCTCCTCGTAGCCGTTTTGTCCGGCATCCACCCATACGGTGGGAGCTTTGAAGGTCGACCATGCACAAAGAGCCAAAGTGCTGGCTAGGAGAGTTACGAGAAAAGCTTTCATGGGCAGTATTGTATCCCTAAACGGTCATTTCTGGAACAAAACAGGTAAGAAAACCAGCCGCCCGGAGGGTGAGAGAGCGTTTTGGGGGACGACTCCGAGGCGGCATGGCCTTAACATTTACTTTAGAGGACGCCAAAGGCGAATGCCAAGGTCCCAGCGAAATTCTGGGCCAGAGGTCTTGGGACCCTGGCCCACATCCGAGCCTCTTTAACTCAGGACCATAAGCTCGATGATGCTCCGAAGAGCCGCCCGGAGTGACCGCGGGTGCAGGCCTCGGAGGTGACCTCCCTCAATCGGTCGAGGTCCCTGAGATCCGCATCGCCGATCGGAAAAGCCCCAAGCGCGACGAGGACCCGAGCCGCGCGCGCATGATCGGGAGAGGTCTCCCCGACGCGGACGAGGACGGGAGCGAGACGATCTCGCAAACAGGAGACCGCGCCGTGCCACGTCCCACCGAACTTGAACTGGGCCGCGACAACGATCGTGAACTCGCCGGCGGCATAGATCCACCGATTGCGCTCCATCGCGGCGGAAGTCGTGAACGGGTCGGCGGGGTCACTAGCGGAGAGTAGGGTCAGGTTGAAGGCCCCCGCGCCCTCAGGGACCTCCAGCCGAGACCCCAGGCCCATCGGACGCAGCTCACAACCGGGACCCCCGGCCTCCAATGCCGCATGCATCGCCAGACGGTCGGCCCCTCGGGCTCCACCGCTACAGGTCCAGTATCCTAAGCGAGCCAGGGCCACCCCGGCGGAGGTGGCAAAGTCCTGCTCGGAGCCGGTGAGGTCGCGGGAGCCCACCACCGAAGCCGCGGGACCACCCGGCCCCCGAGGCCCCAGCCGCCACAATGCAGGGGGGGCTGAGTCCCCAAGCCGGTCACGCCAGAGTGCCGGATACCCCGGGCAGAGGGGGGTCAAGACCGACCCAGACTCGACCTGGCGCTGAGCCCAGTCCCACCGACTGGCCGCGACCCCGGCCTCGGCTCGCAAACCCGCGGCGGCGAGGGCCGCCAAAGGGCACCCGCCAAGGGTCCGGAGAGCCCCAACGACCTCCGTCCAGCGCTGCCGGGGCACGAGCACCCTCGGCACGGACGGGCCTCCCGACAAGTACAAAGCGCAAAGGGCCGTCACCAAGTCGCCTTTCATATTTCAATTATACGCCACAATCTCACCCAATCCTCACGGGTACGCTCCGCTCCGAGAGATTCGAGATGCAAAAGCACCCCGTTCAGACCCTTGCCCGAGCCAAGAACTGGCTCCGCGACCAACTGCGCCCAGCCGTGGTGGTGGCCCGGACTCCGATGACCGTGGAGCATTGTTCGCAAGATCATGCCGATCAGGCGAGCGCCCTTTCCCAAGGTCCTTGGCAAGCTGTCGAGGTCGGATTCGAGTGGGGTCTCAGCTACCAGACCACCTGGTTTCGGGTTCGTGGTGAGATCCCGGCCGATTGGAGCGGTCGCGAGGTGGCCATGCTGGCTCCGGTCGGGGGCGAGCGGACCGTTTGGGTTGACAATAGCCCGTTCCGGGGGATTGACCACGAGCACGAGCACTTCCGCATTGCGGACGTAGCCACTGCGGGGGCGGTCGAATACTGCATCCAAGCCTATGCTCGAGCCTTCCATGTCCGGGTCTGGGGCGACATGCCCCCGCGCAAGGAGCGCAACGAGAAGGTCGAAACCTGCGAGCTGCTCCTCATCGACTCCGAACTCCAATCTCTCGTCTACGATTACGATTTCACTCTCAACCTGCTGGAGCAAATCGAAGAGACCGATCCTGCGCGGGCCACGCTGCTGCGAGCCCTGAACCAGGTGGTCAACCTCTGGGCTGAACTAGGTCGCGAGGGCCTGGCCAAGATGCGCCGACTCATCCGCGATGCCATGGGATCCCTCAATCGTGATCTCAAGCACACGGTCTACCCCTATGGACACGCCCACCTGGATACCGCTTGGCTATGGCCGCTGCGGATCACCCAGCTCAAGATGGCGCACACGACCGCCAACCAGCTCTACCTGACCGAGCGCTATCCGGAATACGTTTATGTCCATAGTCAAGCGAGTCAGTATGAGTGGGTCGAAAAGCAGTACCCCGCCCTCTTTGGCCGGATCAAGCAAGCCCACGAACGGGGTCAGTGGGAGCCGGTCGGCAGCATGTGGGTAGAGGCCGACTGCAACCTCACCGGGGCCGAGTCCCTGATCCGGCAATTCCTCTATGGACGGCGCTACTTCGCCCAGCACTTCGGCAAGCCTACCGAGGACATGTTCCTGCCCGACGTCTTTGGGTACTCCGCCGCACTCCCGCAGATCCTCCACAAGTTCGGCATCAAGTACTTCCTCACCCAAAAGATCAGCTGGAACCAGTTCAACAAGTTCCCCCACAACACCTTTTGGTGGCAAGGTATCGATGGCAGCAAGATCTGGAGCCACTTCCCGCCCGCCGATACCTACTGCGGCAACTGTACGCCCGAGGAGATGCTCCGGAGTGTCCGGAATCATAAAGACCACGCCCGCAGTGACGCCTCGATGTACCTCTTCGGCTTTGGCGATGGAGGCGGCGGACCCACCGAGCAACACCTCGAGTTCCTTCAGCGAGCCCGCACCGCGCCCTACTTGCCCGAGATCGAGAAGGGTAAGAAAGCCGTCGACTTTTACCGCGAGGCCCGCCAAAAGAGTAAAGACCTCGCGACCTGGTCCGGTGAGCTCTATCTGGAGCTCCACCGCGGGACCTACACCAGTCAGGCCAACAACAAGCTTTGGAACCGACAGAGCGAGTTCCTGATGCGCGACGTTGAACTGCTGGCCTGCTTCGATGGCGCCCCATATCCCCAAGCCAAGATCGAGGAGCTCTGGAAGCTGGTTTTACTCAACCAGTTCCACGACATCATCCCCGGCTCCTCGGTTCGGGAGGTGTACGAGGATAGCGATAAGGATTACGAAAAGATCCTTTCCGAATCTGCCGAGCTTGTGCAGGGAAGCTTACAGCGGATCGCCGAGCGCATCGATACCACCCAGCACCAGAACCCGGTCGCCATCTTCCACAACAGCACCGAGCCGTCGCAGGTGACGCTGCCTTGGTCGGTCGAAGATGTGCCCCAGAGTCTGGTCGTCGGCGAGGACCGATTGCCGGTCCAATTGGTGGAGGGCTTCGGAGAACGGAGCCTCATTTTCGAGACTCCCTCCAGCGCCCTCGAATCCGTCGCGGTCGGAGATCTTTCCAGCCAGCCTGCCTCGCCGCGGGGACGGCTCAAGACCGGCAACCGGCGCATCGAGAACCAGGAACTCAGCGTCAAGTTCGACGCTAACGGCAACATCACTAGCATCCTCAGCCTGGATGACCACCCGATCGAGTTCATCGAACCGGGGATGCTCGGCAACCTCTTCCAACTCTTCGATGACCGACCTCTCTTTTGGGAAGCTTGGGACATCGACGCCTATGCCTACGAAACCGCCCAAGATCTCATCAAGTGCGAGAGCTTCGAGATCGTCGAGCGAGGCCCGGTTCGGGTCGCGGCCGAGGTCGTCCGGCGGTTCGGCAACTCCACCCTCAAGCAGCGGATCTCGCTCGGGCCGACCCCCGGGATCCGCTTCGATACCTGGGTGGACTGGCAGGAGGAGCGGAAGATGCTCAAGGTGGGCTTCCCGGTCAATGTCAACACCAACAAGGCGACCTACGAGATTCAGTTCGGCCACGTGGAGCGGCCGAACAACATGAACACCAGTTGGGATCTGGCTCGGTTTGAGGTCTGTGCCCAGAAGTGGGTCGATCTCAGCCAAGGCGATTATGGCGTGGCCCTTCTCAATGTCGGGAAATACGGTCACGACGTCAACGGCAACATGATGCGGATGACGTTGCTCCGGGCCCCGAATTCACCAGACCCAATCTGCGACCGAGGCATCCACCGGTTCACCTATGCCCTCCTTCCGCACTATGATCAAGTTGCCCATAGCCAAGTCGTGGCCGCCGCTTACGCGCTGAACGCCGAACCGCGAGCGTGCCCCGTCGCCAAGAGCCCCGGCATCTCGGGAGAGATCCCCAGGTTCCTTACCGTCGGATCACGCCACGTGGTGGTGGAGTCGGTAAAGAAGGCCGAGGACTCTGACCGACTGGTGGTCCGCCTCTACGAATGCCACAACACCCGGGGAAGCACGGAAATTTCCTGCGCTCGCCCGATCAAGGGGGCTTGGCTGGCCGACCTCAACGAGAACGAGATCCAGCCGCTCGAGATCTCCGACGGCCTCATCTGGATCGACTACAAACCGTTCGAGATCCTCACTCTGCTCATCGAAGCCTAAGGCCAACTTGAGGGTCCATCGCCGCATGGACCCCCATCGGAAGACTCATCTGGGCCGCTCGAGTCGTCCCAAAGGTAAAATACCGGTCCGCCTGTCGCACGCGACCGACTTTAGGACACGATGAGTCAGCCCCCGATTGTTCAGCCCGACGACCAACAGCCCGTCAACGAGACCCTCACCTCCCACGAACTCACCGAAACCGAAGAGGGACTCGCCACCAAGGTCGAAAACGCCTACGACGAAAGTTCGATCCAAGTCCTCGAAGGTCTGGAAGCCGTTCGCTTGCGCCCCGGAATGTACGTCGGGGATAACGGGAAGCGCGGTCTCCACCAGATGTTCCGCGAGGTCATCGATAACGCAGTGGACGAGGCTCTGGCGGGTCACTGCGATACGATCAAGGTCGCCCTCCATGCCGACGGCTCGATGAGCGTCGAAGACAACGGCCGAGGAATCCCCGTCGGGATCCACGAGAAGATGGGCATCAGCACCCTCACCGTCGTCATGACTGTTCTCCACGCGGGCGGAAAGTTCGGTGGAGAAGGGGGCTATAAGGTCTCGGGTGGTCTGCACGGGGTCGGGGTTAGCTGTACCAATGCCCTCAGCCGGTGGATGGAAACCACCGTTCGGCGCGATGGCAAGGCCTACCGGCAACGCTTTGAGCGAGGGGTGCCGGTTACCGAGGTCGAGGAGATTGGTTCTGTCGGCGAGGGCGAGAAGGGAACTCAGCAGCGTTGGCTTCCCGATCCTGAAGTCCTCACAGAAACCAAGTACGATGCCCACATCGTCAAGTCTCGGATCCGCGAACTCGCGTACCTCAACCCAACCGTCCGGTTTGAGTACCTCGACGAGATCACTCCCGAAGATTCTGAGGTCTTCCACTTTGAGAAAGGGATCCAACAACTCGTCGAGGACCTCAACGAGGGCAAGGACCTCTTCCACAAGGTGATCTACTTCCGTCGATCGAAGGAGAATTACGAACTCGAGATCGCGATCCAATATCACCAGGCCTACAACCAAACGATCCTGGCCTTTTCGAACAACATACACCAGCCCGATGGCGGAACGCACGTCAGTGGATTCAATGCCGCTCTGACTCGGGTGTTGAACGCCTATGCGCGAAAGATGAACTTCTTGAAGGAAAAGGATAAGAACTTTGCCAGTGAGGACGTGAGCGACGGTCTCACGGCGGTCATCAGTTTGAAGCTGGAGCGACCAAGCTACAACTCCCAAGACAAGGTCAAGCTCGTCAATCCCGAGGTCCAGGGCATCACCAACTCTCTGGTGGGGGATGGTCTCAGCACCTTCCTCGACGAAAACCCCAACATCGCCAAGCGTCTCGTCGACAAGGCGATGATCGCCCAACGTGCCCGCGAAGCGGCCCGAAAGGCCATGGAAAGCGTCAAGCGGAGCAACGCGATGGACAGCTTTGGTCTACCCGGCAAGCTCCAAGACTGCGTGAGCAAAGACTCGGAGAAGTGCGAACTCTTCCTCGTCGAAGGGGACTCGGCCGGTGGATCGGCCAAGGATGCCCGAGATCGCGTGACTCAGGCGATCTTGCCCCTGCGTGGAAAGATTCTCAACGTCGAACGCGCCCGGCTCGACAAGGCGCTCGATAACGAGGAGATCAAGTCTCTCATCGCGGCCCTCGGGGTCGGCATCGATATCGATCTAGGTCGCAAGGAAGAAGAGGACGAGGCCGCGCTACCGAACGGGAAGGCGAAGGAGAGCATGTTCGACCTGAGCAAGCTCCGCTATCACAAGATCATCATCATGNNGCTGCTCCTGACCTTCTTCTACCGTTATATGCGGCCGCTCATCGACCACGGCCACCTCTACCTGGCCCAGCCACCCCTCTTCGTCATCCGCGTAGGGGCCAACGAGCGGCTCTATGCGCAGACGATCGAGGAACGCGACGAGATCTTGAAGGGCCTGAAAAAGAAGAATGTGCAGGTCAGCCGCTTTAAGGGTCTAGGTGAAATGAACCCAGACGAGCTTGGCGAGACGACCATGAATCCCGAGTCGCGGGTGCTGGTCCAGGTCTTGCTCAAGCCCGAATTCGAGGCCGAGGTCGAGATGATGTTCAGCCGCCTC
>DDSL01000042.1 GCA_002343825.1 Chthonomonas sp. UBA2391 | reverse complement strand
CGGCGGTTAGCCTAGCGGGTTCCGCGCGTACCGAAGGGCGAAACTCCAAAAGACCGGCCACCAGATCAGATCGTTGAACAAGATGTTGATCCCAAAGGTCAGCGGAATCTGCCCCTGCAAGTACCCTCCGACAAAGCCGATCGGCCCAAAGGTCTTCCCCAGCAGTCCGATCCAAACGAAGGCGCCATATCGCTCGGGGTCCTTCCCGATGTAGTAGTAGCCGAGCGCCTAGACCAAGACCATCATGCCGATGCACTGGAAAAGGAAGGGGTAGTTCGGCGCCTCCATCCCGACCACGCGGAAAAACCACACCGGGGCCAAGATCGCCATCACCCCCCAAACCACGTTGTACGCCGCTGCGGCATAGAACCACCGCCGGTAGGCCTCTGTCGAAAGCTTCATCCTAGGCTAGGACTACGGGTCGGCCTGGTCCAGACTCGCAACCTAAGCAAGGTCTACCCTTCTCGGTCCAAAGTCCCTGTAGGACTTGTAGGGCCTAGAGGGCGTGGTGGACCAACTCAAGCCCCGGCGGCGTTGTCGACTAGCATCCGCAGTCGGCCTTTGTTCCACTGCATCAGCCGGGCCGATTGGCCTTGGTAGTAGTCCGAACTTAGAACGAATTCATACACCCCATCTCCGTCAAGATCCGCGATGGCGTCGATCGAGAGGGCATTAAACAGCTCCTGCCCGTCGTGGGTGAATTCCAATTCGATATTGCGCGCCTTACCTTCTTCCAAAACCCTAAGGAGAAGCAACCCATACCGCCCCTTCTTCTCCATAAACATCTTGGCCGGGTCGGTCATGGTGGTCGCATGCAATAGGACCTCTTGCACCCCATCGCCATCAAGGTCCACGCGGTAACCCGCTTCGATCCGCGGGGTCGCCTTGCTCATCTTTTTGGACCGCAAGATCTGGCTGATCACCTGCAAGTGGGGCTTGCTATCGCGGGGCAGAGGCTGAATGGGGCGCGGATAACCCGGTTTGGGGCCGCCCCAAAAGGTGCCTTTCCACTCCGCCGGTTCGCCGCGCAAAAAGTGGCCGAACACCCCTTCGCCGACGAAAAATCCCTTGCACTCCCGACTCGAAGCGGCCTGGGTCGGTTCCAACTTCCAGAGGGTCATGGGCTCCTCGCTCCCTTTCAGGTCTTCCGCGATCCTCACCCACTGGGCAGAGCGCCACTCCCCAATGAGCAATCCGTCGTTGGCCAAAAAGGCTCTTTGGCTCTGGGCCAGCATCAACAAGCCGAGGCTGGTGGCGGCAATCATCCGAGGATCTTACATCATCGAATAGGGATCGACATCGACCGTGAGGCTGATCCCAGGGTCCAAATCGATCCGGGCGAGCGCGGCGAGCGGCGGAATCTTAGCCGGGTCGTCAACCTTCACCAAGACGTGTTCGCGCCATTGATTGTTGAGCCGCTCCAGCGGACAGTCCACCGGACCAAGCACCGTCAGAGAAGGATCCATGAACTGGATGGCCTCCGAAAGCATCCGCGCCGTCTCGCGGACTTTGGGCCGGTTTTCGCCACTAATCACCCAATTGATGAGGTGGCAAAACGGCGGATACAACGCGATCTGGCGCTCCGCCAAAACCGACTCATAGAACGGCAGATAGGCATGCTCCGCGGCATGAAGAATCGCGGGATGGGTCGGACTGAGGGTTTGAATCACGACCTCTCCCGGCCGTTGGCCCCGGCCCGCTCGGCCCGCCACCTGGCTCAAGAGTTGGAAGGTTCGCTCTCCGGCGCGGAAATCGGGGATGTTCAGCGAGAGGTCGGCGGCAATGACCCCAACGACGGTGACGTTCGGAAAGTCCAGCCCCTTGGCGACCATCTGGGTCCCAACGAGGATCTGGATTTCTCCACTGCGGAACCGGGCCAGGATCTCTTCAAGAGCTCCCTTCCGTTGCACCACATCGCGGTCGAGCCGGGCCACCACCGCATCTGGGAATTCTAGAGCAACCGCCTCTTCGACCCGCTCGACTCCGGCGCCAAAGGGCAGAACCTTGGTCCCCCCGCAGTCCACGCAGAGGTCTGGCGCGGGTTCCTCATGACCACAGTGATGGCAGCGGAGCCGCGCGAGCTTCTTGTGATAACTCAGCGTAACGGCACATTTTGGGCACGCATATTTCTTTCCGCATTCGCGGCACATCAAGAATGGAGAAAAAGCCCGCCGGTTGAGGAAGAAGATGGCCTGTTCTCCGCGCTGCAGGGCCATCCGAACCTTCTCCAAAAGGATCGGGGTGAACATCACCGCCTTGCCGGTCTTATAGAACTCGGTGAGGTCCTCGATGTGGACGGTCGGCATCTGGGCCGCGGCAGCCCGATGAGTCAGCTCCAACAGCCGAAAGGTCCCGACCTTGGCCCGCCACATGCTCTCGATGCTGGGGGTCGCCGATCCCAGGACGATCGGGGCCTGGGTCAGTCGGCCCAGCTCCAGTGCCAGCTCGCGGGCCTGGTAGCGAGGCGCCGATTCTTGCTTATAGCTCCCCTCGTGCTCCTCGTCCACGACGATCAGACCGAGGTTGCTGATCGGGGCAAACAGCGCACTGCGGGCTCCGAGAATGACGGCCGCCTCTCCCCGCGCGATCCGAAGCCAGTTTGCCAGGCGCTCTTGGGCCGAGAGGTTGCTATGGAGGACGGCGACGCCCCGACCGAATCGGCCCTTGAGCTGACCCACAACCTGAGCTGTCAGAGCGATCTCGGGCACCAAAAACAGCACGCGTCGTCCTTCGCGCAGAGCGGCTTCGGCGGCCCGCAGGTAAACCTCGGTTTTGCCGCTTCCGGTCACTCCGTAGAGCAAGAACTGCTGACCTTCGGGGTGGCGGATCGCCGCGATGATAGCCTCGGCGGCCCGGGCTTGGCCATCATTCGGCGCTGGAGCAGGGTGCAGCGCAGGAGCCTCGCCTTCGACCTTTTCGAGCAGACCCGCCGAAATCAGGCCAAGAATGGTCTGGTCGGTCACGCCGCTGAGGGCCTTGATCTCCGCCCCGGTCAGGACCGAGTCACTCATTCCCTGAAGCCGCATCAGGGCCATAGCCTGGGCAGGTTTTTTGCGGCCTTCCTTTTGGAGGAAGCGCTCGATCTTGGAGTCGTCTGAAGTCAGCCGAACCTCTCCTCCGATCCGGGATCGTTCGGCATGGATCTCGACCTCGGTGAGCTCCCGGATCCATCCTCCACGAACCCGCTCCCGTAGGAACTTCTTGATCTTGGGATTGACAGGCTTGGTCTTGGTTTCGCGGATTTCGCCGTCGGGTCCGGCCAAGATCCGCAAGACCTCTTGCTCAGCGGCATTCGACGTGGGGGGCCCCAGTTCGCCCGCCCGCGCCGCCACCCAGCGGGTCACCAAGCGGTCCTTGAGCCCCGGGGGGAGGGCCAGTCCCACCACAGTTGAAAGGTCGCTCAGGGTGACCCCCGCCGCGTGCTTGAGAAGACGAACGAGATAGCCAGGCAAGCGGACCCCGGCAATCACCCCACTCACGGGGCGCAGCCGAGAGGGAGCAAATCCCAAATCCTCGGGGGCGACGCTTTTCGATTCCACTACCAAGCCGACCGTTGTCCGGGGTCCGAGGGGGGCCAAGACAAGGTCTCCCACCTCGCACCCCTGCGGGTTGGCGTAGGTGTAGGTCGCTTCCAATCCAGCCGAGCGCACGTCAAAAACGACCTCGACGATCGAGAGATCGTGGGTCGGCAGATGAACCACGGCGTGGTCAAAGCTGCTCTGGACGGACCGCATGGACACCTACATTTTGGCGGTTGAAAACCGCATTCGCAGGAGGCTCCGTATTTGTAGCAGGGTAAATCCGATCAGGATCGCCCCCATCACCCAAGCGGCTGCCGCAGCGTAGCCGAACTTGAGGAACATGAAGGCATTCTTCCAGACTTCGAGCCCCATGGTGTTGGTCGCATCCAGCGGGCCGCCAAAGGTGAGAACAAAGATATTCTCCGTCGCCTTGAACCCGGCGATGAAGACTCCGAGCAGATTGATCAGGATCAACGGCTTGAGCCCTGGAAGGGTGATGTACCGGATCTTTTGGACCCAGCTAGCGCCATCGAGATCCGCCGCCTCATATCGGTCGGAAGAGATGTTTTTGAGGGCGGCGAGGTAGAGGATCGACCCCGGTCCGGCCCCGGCCCAGATTCCGGGGAGCACCACGGCAAACATTGCCAACGACGGATCCCCTAACCAGTCGTAGGTGCGGGGCAGAGCGTCGATACCTATCCGCGCCAGCAGGGGGTTGAGAAAATCCACCACTGGCATCAGGAGGGAATTGAGCAACCCGGCTTCGGTCTTGTCATAGAATTGCCGCCACAAGAAGGCGATGACGATGGGGCTGGTCATCGCGGGCAGGTAGAAAAGAGTCCGGAAGAGCACCTTGCCGCGTGGAATCTCGTTGAGCGCCAGGGCCAGAAGAATCGGAAGCAGGAATCCGATCGCGATGCTCAGGGCAACATACACGAAGCTGTTCACCACCGACTTGTAAAAAATCGGCGAGGTAAAGACCTGGATGAAGTTATCGAGGCCCACCCACTGGGCGCCCTTGAGAATCCGGTAATCCTGGAACGCGATCTGGAGACCCTTGGCAAGGGGGTAGTAGCTCCAAACCAGCAAACTCAGCCCAGCCGGAGCAAGGCAAGCGGTGATAAAGAAATAGACTCGTCGTCGGTCGGCCCCGGCCACGAGCCGGTCGGTGACGGGTCCTTCGAGCCGCTTACGCTCTCGAGCCCTTGACCAGGACCGCGCGAGGAGCGCTCCAACCACCACGATCAAGCTTAGGAGGATTCCCGTCGCCCAGCCTCGCTGGCGGGCCATGACTTCCGCCGGTTTGTAGCCAAGGAGCTTCTCGTCCATTTCGCGGGCGGTTTCTTCCAAGATGTCGAGCGCGGGCCGCTTGGGATCGAGCCGAGCCCGGTCGAGAGCCGAATCGAGGACCGAATAGACCTGCTGGACGTTGCGACCATAAGGCTCGGGATGGCCCCGACTAAAGAGCTCCTTGTTGGCTTTGACGTAGTTCGGATCGACCTGGGCGGCAAGATCGGCGTAGCCAAACTTCTCAAGATAAACCGGGTTCACCAGGTTCGACATGCCCATTTCGACGAACTTCTCGGTGTTGATTCGAGCCGCCTCCTCGCCGGCAAAGAACTGAATGAACCGCCAGCAGGCATCCAGCTTCTTGGGATCGGTGACTTGGGAGTTGATCGCCCAGCTTCCAGCGTTGATCTCATTACTCGGCCCCGCCGGTCCAGCCGGCATGGCGGCCGCCCCCAAGAGCGAAGGCGAGAGGTCATTGGCGGTGGCCAGAACGATGTCGTTGGTATAGGCAAACCACATCGAGACCTTGCCCTGGGCAATGTCGGCCGAGTAGTTCGGAGAAATGGCCGCGATGGGACCATAGGTCTTGCCGTCCTTGCCCTTCCAGGTCTCCAGGATCATCCGGCGGAAGAAGTCGACGGCCTTGGCCGCTTCGGGGGTCGCGATGGCGCTGCGCCAGTTTCCGCCCGAGGCGCGCTCGACGATCTTGCCCCCCGCCTGATAAACGAAGTTGCTCCAAAGGTAGCCCGGCGGATTGCTGAAGGCATAAGGAATCCGGTTCGGGTTGGCCTCCGCCAGTCGCCGGCCGACTTGGATGAACTCTTCCCAGGTCTTGGGCGGATTGTTGGGGTCGAGCCCGGCCTCTTGAAAATGGTCCTTGCGGTAGTAGAGTCCGAGCGCGACCTGAAAGAACGGGACCGCATAGACCTTGCCGTCATAGCTCTTGATGACATCGAGAATCAGCGGATTGACCCGACTGAGGACGTTTGGATCTCTCGCCACAAAGTCATCGAGCGGCCGCATGAAGCCCTGCTCGATGAAGTTGTAGTACTGCCGGAAGTTAGCATAGAAGACATCGGGGGCGTTGTCGCCCGCCATCGCCATCAGAAAGAGCGAGTCGGCCTGTTGGCCCACCAGGTCTAAGCCTCCGGCGTTGACAACCAGAACGTCAGGGTTTTGACGCTGGAATTCCTCGAAGACTGCTCTGCGGGCCAAGGATCGGGGGTCGGTGGCGGCCTTCGGAGGGATGCCATATCCTGGCCCCGCCATCATGCGGATGATGGTCGGTTCGGCCCAGCCCGCTACGGCCAGCACGAGCAGCAGGACCGCGAGGAGGGTTCGCCGACCGAGGGCGGAACCCAGGGCGACGCGAAGCGGCGGGGCCCCTGGGTGGGGCGCGGCCTCGGGCTCGGTCGGTGGACCTTGCTTGCGCGGGGTGGAATCCCAGTGCACAAGGCTAGGATAGCAGACAAAAAGCCCCCGCCATCCCAAGGGATAGCAGGGGCTCTGCTGACTTCAGCAACAAGAATTACTTCTTGCGGCGTCGGAGCATGGCAGCCACGCCCAGGCCAAGAGCAGCCATGGTGGCCGGCTCCGGAACCGGGTGGAACTTTTGCGTGACCTTGGTCAGGCTCATGGTGGTCGCCGGGTTGTTGATCTGGAAGTACAGGTCCTTGGCCGAAGCGCCCTTCATGACGTTCATGCTGAATGGGATGTTGATCATCGCCATCCAGTTGCCGTTTCCGGCTTCTGACCAGTCCTTAGCCAAAAGGCCCGAACCGACGAGAGTAGCGCCATTGTTCGTGTCGAAAACGATTTCGGTCGAGACCGTTCCGAATTCGGACAGATTGGCGAGGGTCGAGTAGGATCCTTCGATGATCAGGTCAACCGACTTGTACGGCTGGGCTCCAGCCGCGAAGTCAAAGTTAATGGCCAACGAGCCAGCCGGGCGGTTGGCGGTCAGGACGAAGCCTTGGACATCCAGCACGTAGCTGTTGCCGACTCCGGCGCCCGACACCGACACTCCACCGAAGCTAGCGGTCGAGACCAGGTTGCTGAACGTTTGCGCGCTTGCGGCACCCACGACCGAAACGGCGGTGGCGATGAGAATGAGCTTTTTCATTACTTTCGACCTCCCTTTCGTCGGAGAAGAGCGGCGGCGCCGAGACCAAGAGCCGTCAGGGTTGCAGGCTCAGGAACAGGTTGCTCGTCGTAGGCGATCACGAACGAGGTGAGCTTCACGAAGCTATCCGAAGCATTGCCCGTCAGCTTGATTCGACCGGTGGTCGTGTAGCTGGTTTGGGTTCCGGAAAGGCTGCGGCTGTACCCGTTGATGAGGGTCAGGCTGCTGCCAGGGTTCGAAGACGTGGACGAAGCGACACCTTCGTTGTGGGCGATGTCAAACAAGACTTCGCCATTGCGATGGGCACCGTTCGGAATGACACGGAATCCGGTCAGGAAGAATCCTGGGGTGGCGGTCACGGTCCAGGTAAAGGATTCCGCCTTTACGCCTGCACCGGACAGGAAGAATGCGGGAGTCTGGAAGCCAGCAGCGTTGCTACCGACGAGGGTCACCCCAAACGGACTGGCAGTCGACGTGACACCCGAGAAGGTGATCGCCTGTGCCGAGCCGATGAGACCCAAGGCCAGACACCCGGCTACGAGCCGAATGTTGTTCTTCATTTTTTCCTCTCCAAAGAAATAAAGCAGTGGATCCCAGTGCCTGAGACAGCCTTGTCGGCTACTCCAGAACGCTGATCTCGTCCGCTGCCTACATTATAGTCGATGAATTGTTAAGAAAGTCGATTTCCCAGCACAAATACTAGCTAAGATTCTCGCTAGAAAGTTATGAAGAAGCCCCACCAACCTAGATAAAAGGCGGGTGGGGCTAGGTCTTTTGGCGGGGCTCGTTACTTCTTGCGTCGGCGAACCGCCGCTGCAAGACCCAGACCGAGAGCGGCCATCGTGGCCGGTTCAGGCACCGGAGCGAACTTTTGCGTAACCTTGGTCACGTTCAAAGTCCCGTTGTTCACCATGAATGCAAGGTCCTTGCTTGCGTGGCCCTTGCTCACCTTGGGGTCCAAGGCGATCATGATCGACTTGCTGAAGGCGGTCAATCCCGTGCCGCTCAATGCTTCGAACATCAAGCCCGAGCCAACCAGCACAGAGGAGGGTCCCGAGATGTCGAAGATTTGCTCAGTACCGAGGATCACTGCATCGCCAGGTCCCGAGTCGCTGTCCTGAAGGGTCCCCTCGATGATAAGTTCGACCTGATCATAGGGCAGAGCACCCGACATGAAGTCGAAGTTCCACGCGATGGAGCCCGACTCACCTCGATTCAGCACAAAGCCTCGAATGTCGGCCATGTGGGTCGATCCCATGCTGGAGATGGAAGCGTTCGCTCCGATCACGCTGGCGGAGAGGATGCTGTTGCTGAACGACTGGGCAAAGCTCGCGCCCGCAACCGCGACGACGATACTTGTCAAGAGGAGCTTTTTCACTTGCGTCCTCCCTTGCGGCGAAGCATCGCCGCAGCGCCGAGGCCCAAAGCGGCGAGGGTCGCAGGCTCGGGGACCGGTTGCTCTTCATAGAAGAACTGTCCGACGCTGATCTTCGCGAGACTATTGGCCTGGGTTCCAGTCAGCGTCATCGACCCGGTCACGACGTAGCTGGCAGCCGGAGCGAGTCCGAAGCTGGCCGAAAAGATCTGGATAGGCGCTCCGACGGCGGAAGTGATCGCCGTTTGCGAAATCGCACCGTGAAACGTCGTAATTTTGGACGCCCCGCCGAATCCGACCGCCCCGTTGGGAACAAATCGGACCTTGTTCAGCAAGAATCCGGGGGTCGCGCTCACGTTATAGCTGAAATTGACAACCTTGTTGCCAACTCCAAAGAGCGTGTGTGATGGAACTTGAATATAGAGCCCGTCCGCCCCGATGGTTCCCCATGTGTGGTTCACGTCCGCATTCACCCCGCTAAACGAGATCGCGTGCGCACCCACTACAGAAGCCACCAAAGCAAGACCGGCCACAAGCTTGTAGCGGTTCACTGGTTGTTTCCTCTCCAATTGGAAATTCGGTAGAAACCTAGTCGGTCTCCACTCGATTGACATAGGATAAGACGCGCAGAGCCCAAAGCCGTTCAGCAAATAGCCGGGTTTCTCCCGAGATCCAGCAGAGGTGCCAGGCCCATGCACAGAAAGTCAACCACTTTTTCGCACAGTTGTCCACTATTCTGTGGTAGAGTATGAGTCCGGGTACCGTAGAGGTCCCGGAGGACCAAAACGGTGGCTGTAGAAAAGGGAATGGCAATCGAAAAGGATCGTGACCGAGCGCTCGATATGGCGCTCTCGCAGATCGAGAAGCAGNNCGCCTCGGCGCGGGTGAGCGCGAGCTCATCGAGGCGATTCCCACCGGAAGCCTCAGCCTCGACATGGCACTGGGCATCGGCGGACTGCCTCGCGGCCGGATCACCGAGATCTATGGTGGAGAAAGCTCGGGCAAGACGACTTTGGCCCTCCACTGCGTGGCCGAAGCCCAGCGGAGCGGCGGATTGGCGCTCTATGTGGATGCCGAACACGCCCTCGATGTCGAATACGCTCGTGCACTCGGGGTTGACGTAGACCGCCTCTATATCAGCCAGCCGAGCAATGGCGAGGAAGCGCTTGAGATCATGGACGCTATTATCCGAAGCGGATCGGTGGATATCGTGGTCCTCGACTCCGTCGCCGCGCTTGTGCCCAAAGCTGAAATCGAAGGAGAGATGGGGGACAGTCACGTCGGGATTCAGGCCCGGATGATGTCCCAAGCTCTGCGCAAACTCGGCGGATCGATCAACAAATCCAAAACCGCAGCAATCTTCATCAACCAGCTCCGAGAGAAGATTGGAGTCATGTACGGAAACCCCGAAACCACCCCTGGCGGACGAGCCCTCAAGTTCTGGGCATCGGTGCGCCTCGAGGTCCGAAAAGGGGAGGCCATCAAGACCGGTACCGACCAGATTGGAGCCCGAACCAAGGTCAAGGTCGTCAAGAACAAGGTTGCCCCGCCTTTCAAGCAAACCGAATTTGACGTCATCTACGGAAAAGGGATCAGCAAGTCGGGAGACCTTCTGGACGTCGCGGTGGCCAAAAATCTCGTCAGCCGGGCCGGAACCTACTTCAATTACGGCGAGGTTCGACTCGGACAAGGCCGAGACAACGCCCGCAACTTCCTCGATGAAAATCCGAACATCTTCGGCGAAATCGACAAGAAGGTCCGCGATATCTTTAAGGCCGAACGGGCGAGTGCCGTGGTTCAAGCCCCCGTCGACCATGACGACGAAGAAGAGCCCGGCGACGACGAATGAGGTGATGGTGCAGGCCGCTCGGCTCCTCAGCCAGCGCGAGCGGTCTGCCACCGAACTTCGCAAAATCCTCGAAGACCGCGGCCACTCGCCCGAAGCCATCGAACGCTGTCTGGAGTTGCTCAGGCAAAACGGGCTCCAGAGCGACACCCGCACGCAAGAGGCGCTCGTTCGACGGCTGATCGAAAAAGGCGCCAGCAATTTAGAGATCCGGCGTCAACTTGACGAGCACGGTCTCGATATTCCCGACCTCCCTGACGAGAAAGAACGTGCCCGGGCACTTTTGCTAGCCCGACGCCGCCAAGGCGACACCCCACCCAAGGCCGCGCGGTATCTTGCGAGCAAGGGCTACGACGAAGAGACCATTCACGCCGCCCTCGCTTCTCGCTTTTCCGATGCCGAATTTGGACCCGAGTGACCCTCAAGATCTTCGCCGCGTGCTCATCACGGCGATGGAACGAGTTGCCAGTTCGGTCGTTGCCGAGTCCACCATGGTCGTCGTCCCGCTACCCAATGAGGAGATGAAAGGGCGACTGATCGGCCGCGAAGGTCGTAACATCAAGGCCTTTGAGCAGATCACGGGCGTCGATCTCTTGATCGATGACACTCCCCAAGCCGTGATGCTCAGCAGCTTTGACGCCCGCAGACGCGAGATCGCCCGCCTCACCTTGCTCAACCTCTTGGCCGACGGACGCATCCAGCCCGGCAAGATTGAGGAACTTCATGCCCATTCCGAGTCCGAGATCGACCTTGTCGCACGAGAAGCCGCCGAGGCCGCGATTCGGGAGGCTGGAGTCGGCGCGCTCCAAGCCGGGCTGGTCGAAGCCCTCTCCCGGCTCCGATTCCGAACCGCTTACGGCCAAAACGTCCTGGCCCACAGCGTGGAGGTGAGCCGGTTGGCAGGGCAAATAGCCGTCGAATTGGGTCTACCGGATCGCGGTCCCCGGCTTGCCGGCCTCCTCCATGATGTGGGAAAAGGCCTCGGGCCAGAATTCAAAGGCCCCCATGCTCTGGCCGGGATGGAGTTCTTGCGCGCATTCGGGCTCGATGAAGAGATCCTGAACGCCGTCGGCGCCCACCATCGAGAGATCGAGCCAGCTTCGGCCACGGCCGATCTGGTGATCTTGGCCGATACCCTCAGCGCCAGTCGGCCCGCCGCCCGACGGGGGTCGCTGGAGAACTATCTCCAGCGGCTGGAGAATCTCGAGGAGATTGCGCGGACGGTGGAGGGCGTCGCCGAGGCCGTGGCCTATCAGGCTGGCCGAGCGGTCCGCGTCCAAGTTCGGCCCGAGACTGTTTCCGACGACGAACTTCAGGGACTCGCCGAGTCGATTGCGGCCAAAATCAGGGCCCAGTTTCCCGAAGCGCCCCCCGTCCAGGTCACGGTACTGAGAACCCATAAGGCCACCGCCACGAGTCAATGAATACAAGTTATCGAATTCTCTTCCTAGGCGATATCGTCGGAAAGCCAGGTCGCAATGCGGTCCAGGCTGGCCTCCCGAGCCTGATCGACTCATACCGCCCGCTTTTCGTCATCGTGAATGGGGAGAACTCCGCGGGCGGGGTCGGCATCACCCCCGATATTTGCCGCGAACTCCAGGCCCTCGGGGTCGATCTGATCACCCTCGGTAACCACGCCTTCAACAAGCGCGAGATCTACCCCTACCTTGACACTCCGGCCAAGATCATCCGACCCGCCAACATCCCTACCCGCTGCCCGGGGCGAGGCATCGACACCGTGACCAAAGACGGGATCACCCTCGCCGCGATCAACCTCTGCGGCCGGGTCTTTATGGATAGCTACGACGACCCCTTCGCCGCTGCCGATGCACTGGTGGCGAGCTTGGAAACACCGCACATCTTTGTCGACTTTCATGCCGAAGCGACCAGCGAAAAAATCGCCATGGGTTATCACCTAGATGGCCGAGTGACGGCGGTGCTGGGAACCCATACCCATGTGACGACGGCGGATGAAACGATATTGCCCGGCGGGACCGCATACCAAACCGATGTCGGGATGTGCGGCCCCATCGGCAGCGTTCTGGGGATGGATCGCGAGGTCGTTTTGCACCGATTCCGCACAACAATGCCGACACGATTTGAGGTCAGCAACACACCGGGAACGATCTCAGGTGCCATGATAGACGTCGATAGAGAAACAGGACGCGCTTTCGCCATCGAGCGGGTGCGCTTCGAGCCCTAATCAGCAGGAAACAAGCGAATGAAACGGTGGACACTCATCACACTCGGCGCGCTGGCCGCCAGCGCACTTCAAGCCCAAAGCTTGGTCGTCTATGAACCGGTTCGATCGGTCAAGGAACAAGGGATTGAACTCAAAGGTTGGGGCAGTGGGCGCATTGCCGAGACCGACGAGGCCGCATTCGAAGGCAAGTTTTCCGTGCGTATCAGCACCCGCAACTACTTCCAAGGTGGCCGCATTCTCCTGAGTAAGCCGGTCGACCTCTCGGGCATGGTCGGCGACAAGGGCAACATGCTGATGCTGATCATGAAGCCGGCGGCCACGACGTCTTCCAGCTCGGGAGTCGGAAACCCCGGCGGTGAGCGCGGCGGCGGACCTGGAATGGGAGCGGGTGAAGAAGGCGGTAGCCGAGGCGGCCCACGCGGCGGGGGGCCTGGTGCGGGCGGAGGCGCGGCAGGTGTCGGAGGTGGCCCCACCGGTGGAGGATCCAATCCAGGCGCCGGAGCAGGAACCCCGATCGAAGCCGCCGAGATGAAGAATCTCCGCGTCATTGTCACCACCACCGACGGAAAGAAATCAGAAATCTACATCCCGCTGACCTCCCAAGCCGCCGGAGAAGAGTGGCGCAGACTGGGGATCCCTCTGCAGGCCATCAACGGATTCGACAAGACCAACAAGATCATCAAGGAAGTGGCTTTCTCGGCGGACTCCACCGGGACCTTCTTCATCGGTGAGATGAAGACGAGCAACGACTCGACCCCGATCTCGGGTTCGGTCAATGTTCGCGAGCTCAATATCGGCCTCGGCTCAACCGTTGATCTGGCCGGTTCGGGCTTCGGCGGAGCGACGCCGCTGCGCTACACCTGGGACTTCGACTCCACGGACGGCATCCAAGTCGACGCGGAAGGCCAGTTCCTCCGACAGCGCTTCCGCAAACCGGGCACGTTCGTCGTGACGCTCACCATCTCAGACCTCTATGGACTGAAGCAGCCGTTCTCGACGACGCTGACTGTTACGGTTAATCCGTAATACTTATATAAATACAAATAGCCATCTCGACATAAATGTAGGGATGGCTATTTTGCTTGACAGATTCCAGAAAACTGGTTTAGACTGAAGGTGTGCTTTGAGGGGATCCCTCACATGATGCAGTCTAGGTCTACACAATTGAATTACGTTCCTCTTCCTGATGAAGAGGTTGTGGAGTATGCCCGGCATGGTCAACAGGCCGCCGCCGAACTCCTCGTCCGTCGATACCGCTCGTTCGTCGAGAACAAAGCTCGGAGCTACTACGTCGCAGGCGCTGACCGAGAAGACGTCTTGCAGGAAGGCATGATCGGCCTCTGCAAGGCGATCCGCGACTATCGGCCCGACCGACTCCACAAGTTTCGACCCTTTGCCGAGCTCTGCGTCACGCGGCAGATTATCACCGCCGTGAAGGCAGCGACCCGAAACAAGCACGGCCTCCTCAATCGATCGGTCTCGATCTATCGACCGCTGAGTGAAGAATCGGGAGACGGCCCGCTTATGGACTCGATTCCAGATCGCACCGCCGCCTCGCCCGAAGACCTTTTGCTAAAGAAGCAGTTTCCGCTCGCGCTCCAGCGCCTGATGCAGCGAACCCTCAGTCCGCTGGAACGCGACGTCCTCGTCCAATACCTCTCGGGTAAGAGCTATAGGGAGATGAGCGATAACCTGCACTGCCCCACCAAGACGATCGACAACGCTCTGCAGAGAATCAAGCGTAAAATCGGAACGCTGCTCGAGCAGCAGACTTCCGATTGAAGCAACGAATCCTCACCGCCATCGTCGCCGCCGCCTTGGTCTTGGTCGCCCTCTGGGCTCCGACCCCGTGGCCGTGGTGGATTTTGGCGGTCGTCGTTTCGGGTCTGGCAGGGTCCGAGCTGGCCCGGCTTCTTCAATCCCCGGCTTTGACCCTAGTTGCACCCTTGGCCGTAGGAGCCCTAGTTTTTCGAAGTGAGGAGCTTCCGGAGGGCGTTTTCCGCGCTGGGATCTCGATCTTGGCCTTGGTCTGGATCGCCTGCATCGCGTTGCTTGCTCTTCGGATGCGGGTCGCCAACTCCACCGAGCGGCTCATCTTCGGGGGGGTCTATCTTTCGGTGCCCCTGGGGCTCTTGGCTTGGGCCATCAGTCTCGATTTGCCCGGAGCCTGGAAGGCTCCACTCCTCGTACTGCTCCCACTCTGGGCCGGTGATACGGCCGCCATCTTTGCCGGTCGCGCTTTTGGCCGCCGACCGCTTGCGCCGGAGATCTCTCCGAAGAAAACTGTCGAGGGTTCTCTGGCCAACCTCGCCGCGTGTGTGGGTATTGCGCTTGCCGTGGGGACGGCCTGCGGCCTTGGCTGGATGAGCAGTGTGGGGATCGGCCTGGCAACGGGAATCCTTGGTCAAGCCGGCGATCTGTTCGAAAGTGCCCTCAAGCGCCAGGCGGGCGCCAAGGACAGCGGTGGCCTCCTCCCGGGTCATGGAGGGGTCTTAGACCGGATCGATAGCCTTCTCTTTGCCGCTCCCGTCGTGATCTGGATTCTTGCGGCCAGCGCTTAGGGGTAACTTCTCCCTTGCGATGATCGCCATTCAAGCCCAAAATTTGAGCCGGAGCTTCTTCACGGTCAAGCGGACACCGGGCTTTGGGGGCATGATCCGCACTTTGACTCGCCCCGAACGCACAGAAACCCAAGCGGTGAAGGACGTCACCTTTGACATTGCCGAGGGCGAGGTGGTGGGATTCTTAGGCCCCAACGGCGCGGGCAAGACCACGACCATCAAGATGCTGACCGGCATCCTCTACCCAACTGCCGGCGAGGCCCGAGTCCTCGGCGAAAAGCCCTTTGACCGCAAGGCCGACTGGCTACGGCAGATCGCGGTCGTGATGGGGAACAAAAACCAGCTTTGGTGGGACCTGCCCGCCCGCGCGACCTTTGAAGTCATGCGAGAGATCTACGACATCGACTCCCGCGACTATCAGAAGCGGCTCGACTTCCTGATCGAACACCTCCAAGTGGCGGACAAGATCGATACCCAGGTTCGGCGGATGAGCCTCGGAGAGCGGATGAAGTGCCAGATGATCTCCTCGCTCCTCCATCGGCCACGGGTGCTGTTCCTGGATGAGCCCACCATCGGGCTCGACGTCGTGAGCCAGCTGCGCGTGCGGGACTTCCTCAGAACTCTCAACGACGAGGACCGCTGCACGATCGTCCTAACGAGCCACTACATGAAGGACGTGGCCGAGCTGTGCGAACGGGTGATTCTGATCGACCACGGCACCAAGGTCTTCGATGGACCACTCGACACCCTCAGCAGCCAATTTGCCAATGAACGTCGGCTCCGGTTGACCTTCTCGCATCCGGTTGAGGCCGGCGCACTTACGGGAATCGGTGAAGTCATCGAGTCGACGGAAGAATCGGCCCTGGTTGCCGTGTCTCAAGACCGAGTTGCTGAGGCGACGCGCCTCGCACTTCAGGACCTTCCGGTCGAGGATATTGCCGTGGACTCGGTTTCTCTCGACGAAGTTCTCCGAAAACTCTTCAGCCGCTAGATCCTGTTTCACGTGAAACATCGCCGGCAACGCTTCACGTGAAACGCCCCTGTATAATGAACTTAGGCTTCCGCAAAAGGGCGGAAAGCCCTCACCTTTCACAACAGGAAAGCAGGAACTAGATATGGCTGAACCTACACTCGCGCCGCGCTATGACGCCGCGTCCGTTGAATCAAAGTGGTACCAATGCTGGGAGGCGGCCGGCCTCTTTCGACCTGAAAGTAGCGACGAGAAGCCCAAATTCTCGATCACGATCCCCCCGCCCAACATCACCGGCACCCTCCACATGGGGCACTCCTTGTGCTACCCGGTCCAAGATGCCTTCGGACGATTTCAGCGGATGATGGGCAAGCGGGTGTTGATCTTGCCCGGTCAGGACCACGCTGGGATCGCCACCCAAAGCGTCGTCAGCAAGCTGCTCAAATCGGAAGGCAAAAACCCGGTCGAAATGGGTCGCGAAGCCTTTTTGGAGCGCACTTGGCAGTGGCGCGAGGAATCGGGAAGTACCATTCTGAGCCAATTCAAGCAGCTCGGGTGTAGTTTTGACTGGTCCCGAGAACGCTTTACGCTTGACGAAAAGTATGTCCAAGCCGTTCTGACGGTCTTTATCCAGTGGTTTGAAAGAGACCTGATCTACCGTGGAATGCGCGTGGTGAACTGGGACCCCGTTCTGCAGACCAGCGTCAGCGACATCGAAACCGAGCGGAAACTGGTCCGTGGGAAGCTCTATCACGTCCGCTATCCCTTTTCCGATGGCAGTGGGGAGGTCATCATCGCCACCACGCGGCCCGAGACCATGCTCGCCGACGTCGCCGTGGCCGTCAATCCGAGCGATCGCCGCTATGATGGTTTGATCGGCAAGACCTTAACATTGCCGCTGACAGGGCGCGAAATTCCTCTCATCGCCGACCCCTATCCCGATCCCGAATTCGGCACCGGAGCAGTCAAGATCACGCCCGCCCACGACCCCAATGACTACGAAGTAGGGGTGCGCCACAACCTCCCGATGCCGTTGGTGCTCGACACCCGGGCCAAGATGACCGGTGACTGCGGAGCCTACGCTGGATTGGATCGCTATGAGGCCCGAAAACGCATCGTAGAGGACCTGGAGGCTCAAGGATTTCTGGTCAAGATCGAGGATCACGAGATCGCCCTGATCATCAGCCAACGCAGCGGTGAGGCTGTCGAGCCCTACCTGAGCGAACAGTGGTTCGTGCGTCAGACTGCTCTCGCAGGACCTGCGATCGAGGCCGTCCGGAGCGGGAAGATTCGCTTTGTTCCCGAGCGATACGAGAAGGTGTATCTCGATTGGCTTGAAAACATCCGCGATTGGTGCATCAGCCGCCAGCTGTGGTGGGGACACCGAATCCCGATCTATTACACCGAGAGCGGCACCCCCATCGCCGCCCTCAGCTGGGAAGACGCCCAACAAAAGGCAGGAGAAGACAAGATCGTCCGACAGGACGATGATGTGCTAGACACCTGGTTTAGCAGTGGCCTTTGGCCCTTTGCGACCTTGGGTTGGCCCGACCAGACGTCCGATCTGGCCGAGTACTATCCAACCGATCTGATGGTCACGGCGCGGGACATTATCTATCTTTGGGTCGCGCGCATGGTCATGATGGGTCTGGACTTTGCCGGAGAGATTCCGTTCCGAGATGTTTACATCCACGCAACAGTCTTGACCGAAGACGGAAAGCGGATGAGCAAGAGCCTCGGGACCGGGGTCGATCCGCGCGAAACCATGGAGAAGATCGGAGCCGACGCGCTCCGATACACCCTCCTGAGCCAAGCGGGCAGCAACCAAGAGATCCGCTACAGTGATCGCCGCACCGACGACGCCCGGAACTTCTGCAATAAGATCTGGAATGCCACGCGGTTCATGCTCATGAACCTAGAAGGGTATGAGGGTGCGAAGCCGAGCGATCTCGACATCGTCGATCAGTGGATTTTGAGCCGCTTGGCCCTAGCCGAATCAACCGCGAAAAGGGCCTATGAGGGGTATGACTTGCAAGAAGCCGCAAGCACTCTGTACCGCTTCTTCTGGTTCGAGCTCTGCGATTGGTACATCGAAATCAGTAAGCCCCGGCTTGCCGATCCCACCACCCGGCCGATCTGCCAATGGGTCCTCGTCCAATGCCTGGATGGGTTCCTGAAGATGATGCATCCGATCATGCCGTTTGTCACCGAAGAGCTCTATTCGCACCTCCCCGCAAGCGAGAAGAGCCCCTTCGTGATGAGCGCCCCCTGGCCCGATCATCTCTCGGCGGGTCGAAATGAAGCCAGTGAAGCGACAGTGGAACGATGGATCGCGGTGACCCGGGCCGCCCGGGCTCTCCGCGCCGAGATCGGCCTGATCGACCTGAAGAAGACGGCCGCCGCTTACTACGAGGGGGACCTCGCCGGAGGGGATCTGGTGGTTCAGAGTCAAGCGGCCTTTTCTCAGTTGACCGCCGGTAAGCCAACCATGAAGTGCGTCAGCACGACGGTGGAAGGGGTCGATCTCCACATCCCGATCGAAGGGCTCATCGACCCCGCTCAAGAGGTCGCGCGGCTGGAGAAGGAGGTCGAGAAGCTCTCCGCCGAGAGGACCAAGCTGGCGACCCGGCTTGAGAATCCCCAGTTCGTCGAGCGGGCCAAGCCTGAGATCGTCGAAAAGGAACGAGAGACTCTGGCCGACCTCGATCAGCGGCTAGAGAAGGCCCGCGAGCGGATTTCACTCTTCCAGAGCTGAAAGCCGGTGGGTCCGTAGCGATAGATCAGCGCAAGGTTCCGACCGGTTCGTCGGGTGGTGACTCCCGCTTCGTCAAGCCGGTCGAGAACCTCCCGATGGGGGTGGCCATAGGGATTGTTGCGCCCGCAACTGATGATCCCCTCCCGGGGCTGAACCTGGCGCAACCACTCGGAGCTCGTCGAAGAGCGGCTTCCATGGTGCCCAACCTTCAGGATCTCTGCNNCCCGCCAGTCTCGGTTGCGCCGGGCCATTTCGGCTTCGGTCTTCACCGTCGCGTCCCCCATGAGCAGCGCCGACCCCTGGGCCCCTTCGATCTTGACAACCAAGCTGCCCTCGTTAGTCGTGGCGGCCGTTCCTGGAGGCAAGCAATCGAGGTGAATCCGGAATCCGCCGATGTCCATCTGCCGGGATTCGCGGACCCACTGCACCTGGTGAGGGCGAATCCCGGCCCGGGCCAGATGTTCGAGGGTGACGCTGTCGTCCTTGAATTCCAACGGCATCACGAAATACCTAGGCCGAAATCGCCGCCAAAGTGAGCCCAATCCCCCAATATGGTCTCCGTCCGGGTGGGTCACCATGATCATGTCCAGCCTCCGAACTCCAAGGTCGTAGAGCTGGGGGGCGATCAGCCGTTCTCCAAAATCGAGCGATTCATTTCTCGGTCCACAGTCAACCAGCACCGAAAAGCGGGGTAGCCGGAAGAGCGTGGCATCTCCCTGACCCGAACTGAGGAAGACGAGCTCGGCCGAGGCAGGGTTTTGGGGAGCTTGACTCTGAAAGAACAAGGCCCCCGCCGCCACCAGAGCCACCGACCGAACGACCGACCTAGCTAGTCGATCGGCCGCGACTGATCCGGGAGCAGGCAGATTCATGGTCCCCGAACCCCCAATGGAGCCGAACGTGAGCGCGGCCACCACCAGGTCAGCAGGGCGACCACACAGCCCAGGACGAAGTATCCCGAAACCGGGGCGAGGACCAGCCGGGCCCAGTTTCCGCCAAAGATCCTCTCGAACTGCTCCAAAATCCAGAGCGGCGGAACCAAGAACCAACCCAAGACTGGCTCCAAAACGGGAAAAGCCCGACCCAATCCCCAAGCCAGAATGCCACCCACTAGCGCCGCGAGGAACGGAATGCTGGCCAGAGTGGAAACAGCCGGGGAGATCCACGGAACGAACCCCTGTTGCATGAGCAGGGCCGGACTCTGAAACAGCCACGAAACCCAGCTGATGCGCCACGCATTGGTGGCGTCGGTCAGCCAGGTCCGCTTCTCGGGCTCTTCAACCAGATCGCGGCTCAGCGTGCAGATCCCGATCAGTCCGACAAAGCTCAGATGAAGACCCTGATCGAACACGCAAGCTGGATCCACCGCAAACGAACCCACAAACGTCCAGCTAAGCGCCGAGAGAGCATCAAAGCTCCGGCTGAGGTGAGACGAGAGCAAATAGAGGATCGCCATGAAGACAGCCCGCACGGAGCTGGCCGAAAACCCACAGAGCGCGGCAAAGAAGATCAAGATCACGATCTTGAGCGCGGTTTTGGTCCAAACCGGCAACCAGAGCCGGTCCATCAAGGGCCGCAGCGCATAGAGCAAAAGAAAGACCTTCACCCCGCTACTGGCCAACAGATCGGTGAGGCCCGAGTTGGTGAGACGTTCCATCCGGTCCACGCTCAGCTCGCTGCGATCGTTGAAGCAGAGCGCATCGAGCAGTGCGGCCCGTTCTGGCGAGAGGATCCTCTGGGTGAAGTCGGAAAAGTCTTTCCGGAGCCTCTGGGCCCATCGCCAAAAGAGCGGACCCGGTTTTTCAATCTTGGGCGGGGCCTTGACGATCAATTGGGCCCGGATGTTCCGGTCGAGCCACCGCCGCTCGCTGGCCTCGCTGAGAGGCTCGCGCCGACCCATCACTTGGATCTGATCCCAAAGAGCCAGATCAAAGCGCGACCGAACCGAGACGACAAAGCGCTCGCCCCGATCCGACTCTCCGACAAAGCTCCAGCCGCCCCCGACGAACTGCGGGATCGAAGCCACCCGAATCGAGCCCTGAAAGAAGCTCGAATTCAGCTCACTGGAACTCGCGCGTTGAGGGGCGGCCAGATAGCCGATGGCTAGCGAAACCAGAAGGACTGCCGCATTGGGAATCCGGCGAACGAGGGCCAATGCCAAAAAGATGAGGATCCCGTTCCAGGGCTGCACCTGCACCGCCACCCCGAGGCCCAATCCGAGTGCGATCCAAATCGCGAGTCGGGCGTTGAGCTCGTGGATCATCGCGCACTAGTCCCGGGGTGCACTCGACGGACGCGGTGGCCTGGCCCCGGCCCGCAGATCCAGAAAGAGGTTTTCTCCCGCGACTTCGTTCAGCCGGGAGAGGATGATCGCCTTTTGAAAATGGATTTCTTGGGCCCAAGCGGCTTCGGCCGCCACGACCCAGATCACGCCTTTTTCGTATCGATCCGGTTGGCACTTGCTCGCGAGCATCGGACCGACGACCTGTGGCCACTGGCGCAAGGCGAGTTGGGCCCGACCGGTCTTCAGCATCTCCGGACGGCCGATCGCCTCGGCCAGGATCTCCTCAATCGATCTCATACCCTTCGCACTTGCCCCGCTTCAACCATCCAAACACTTGATTTCGACACCAGATCGCCCGAGACCTGCTCGATTTCGGTGCAGGTCAAGAGTACTTGGCCCTGAGTCCTAAAAGCGAGGTCCACTAGGTGGCTTTGCCGATACCGATCAAGCTCGGCAAACACATCATCGAGGAGCAAAATCGGGGCGATCCCCTGGTGCTCATGGGCCCAGCGGAGCACAGCCATCTTGACCGCTAGCGTAGCCGAACGCTGCTGACCCTGGCTACCAAAAAGCTTGGCCTCGGAGCCATTGATATCGATCTTGAGATCATCACGGTGCGGGCCGAAAAGAGTGGATCCACGCCGGATCTCTTGCACTCTTCCATCACCATAAACCCTCACCAGAGCCTCTTGGTCGAGGTCTTGCTCCGAGACGGGGTAGCTCATGGCAAGGTTTTCGGGTCCGGCTAGGTCGCGATGAAACTCGGCCGAGAGCTCGGCCAGCTTTTCAACAAAACCTAACCGATATCTTCGGAGGAGACATCCGTAATGGGCAAGATCAATCTCCCAAACCTCAAAGTGCGTCGCCTCGACGGGCTGATCTTGAGCGACCTTGAGAAGGGAGTTCCTTTGCTCGAGCGCTCTACGGTAATGCGAAAACGCCTGAAGGTATCCGGGCCGCAATTGGGCCAGGGTCGTATCGAGAAAGTTTCGACGAAAGGCCGGGTCCTCCCGGATCAAGCCTAGATCGGCGGAGCAAAAGGTCACGGTCGGGGCTCGTCCCATCAAGTCGCTGGCGCGTGGGAGGGCAAGTCCGTTACAAGTGACCTTCTTTCGCGTTCCAAGGCCTATTTCCACGGCGATCTCGGTCTCGGCCAGTGCCAGTACGCCAAGGACCTTGGTGCGGTCACAGCCGCGGCGAATCGTTTCGGCGTCCCGAACCCCACGAAGGGGCTTTCCCGTCGAGAGAAGGTGAACGGCTTCAAGCAGGTTCGTTTTGCCCTGCGCGTTCCTCCCGACCACAAGGTTGACGCCCTGATCAAGCGCCAGATGAGCATCTTCCAGGTTCCGCCACTGAAAGGTCGCAACCGAAAGGATCACGCGCTTTTCCTCCGTGGATAAACAAAAAGAAGAGAAGAGATCAAGAAGATTTATTGTCCTTATTATGGGCCGTCAGATTGTGGAAAACTCAGTTACCAAGTCCATGTTGCAAGGAACAAACCTCTCAGGCGTAGGTTCAAAACAGGGCTTTGGTCTCAATTTGAGAGTGGTGGAAAACTCGGTGGAGAAAGCACGAAAGTACAAGTCTGCCATCGGAGTTATCCCCGCAAAATGGCCATCAATTTTGTCCACCAAGATTTCCCCCGACTTTTTCACAAGAGTCCATGCTGGCGACCGTACTTCATGACCGCCGCCTCCATGAGCAAGATTGGGGGGACACCTGCTTGCTGCGGGATCGCGTGTCGTTCGGCGAATGGCTCCCAGATCTCGACCATGTAACGGTGTTGGAGCTCTCGCGGCAGCATCGGGAACCGGTCACAGAGTCGCTTGATGGCGACGTACTCGTCGGCCGTCATCGCCCTTAGGGGGCCAACTTGCTCTTCGTAAGGATGAACTCCGACCGTGTGCGGCGAGATTTCGCTACGAGTGAGCTCCATCTTTTCGGCCACGACCATCGTTCCGCTGGCCAGATCTCCCAGCCGCTGCGACGGCTCGTTGAGGAACATCGTGACCAACCCGGCGACGAAGAAGCTCGGAAGAAAATCGGCCAAGAGGAGCATGTTGCGATAGATCGCGGCCGATCCCGCCAGAGGGGTTCCGTCGGCCATCCGAACTCGTATCCCCACCGCCCGCTTTCCGGGGGTAAGGCCTCCCCAAAACGCCTCCCACAGAATGAAATAAAGGAACGGTGAGAAGAACAGCCCGATGATCGCAAACACCGCGATCGGCCCGCTGACGTCCGGGCTGAGGGCTCCCGCCCTGCCAAGAATAGAACTCAGCAACCAAAGCAAGAAGAACAAAATCACGAAGTCAAGAAGCTTGGCTGAGATTCGACTTCCGATTCGGGCAACTCGGTAAGATACCGCCACCTTCTCCGGCGTCAAGACCATCACTTCCTGTCGCATGAGGGAGAATGTACCTGCCGATGGTGATTCCGACCAAGCGCTTTTGGGTTCTGGTTGGGTTAGGGGTACCCCTGGCCCTCGTTGGCGCGGTGGTGCCCGGCGCCGAGAGCATCCTCATCCCCTACAATATCGGCCTCGTCGCGGCTCTTTTGGCGACCGCCTGGCTGGCCCGGCGGAGCACGAAAGTCGTTCTGGCGCGGCGTTTTGACCAAGTCTTGAGCGTTCGAGTACCCAACCGAATCTCGATTACTCTCACGAATGAGAGTGGACGTCCGCTTGTGGGTCGCCTGGTCGATGGTCGTCCCGAAGTTTTTGAGGGCGACGAACCTCAGTTCGAGGTCGCGATCGGATCCGATCGGTCACAAACTTTTGACTACCACGTCGTTCCCCGGCTCCGCGGTCTGGAACAATTTTCCGATCCCCAGCTTCGAGTGGTTGCGCCGCTCGGGCTCGCCGAGGTGCAACAGACGATTCCTGGTGAACAGGAAGTCCGGGTCTATCCCAACGTCTTGGCCCTGCGCGAGTTCGATTTGCTCAAGCAAAGGGGCAAGCTGGCTCAGATGGGGATCCGTAAGGCCCGGATCAAAGGCCAAGGTACCGAGTTCGAGTCGCTACGGGACTACCGTGATGACGATTTCCGGCGGATTGACTGGAAGAGCACGGCGAGAAAGAACCGTCTGGTCGTCCGTGACTTCGAGACCGAACGCAACCAGCCGGTAATCGTGGCCCTCGACATCGGCCGTCAGATGCTCACCGAAGTGGATGGGGTGAGCAAGCTGGACCTCGCTCTGGATGCCTGCCTGATGCTGCTTCATGCCGCGGCGACCGAGGGCGATCTGGTGGGGCTCTTGGTTTATAGTGACCGCGTCCACCGGTTCGTACCGCCTCGCAAAGGTCGGGCTCAATCGGGGGCGATCCTAGACGCGATCCATGACCTCGTGGCCGAGCCTGTGGAAAGCAATCACGCCGAGGCTTTCTCCTATCTAGCCAGCCGCTGGAAGCGGAGGTCGCTGATGGTGCTCTTTACGGATGCCGAAGACACAGACCAAGCCCAAGCCGTCGCCCGGGGCATATCCGCTCTCCGCCGCCAGCATTTGGTGATGGTCACCCGGGTGCGGGATCCCAAGATCCGGGCTATGGAAGGGATTGCCGTCAACAATGCGAAGGACCTTTACAGGAAATCCGCCGCGCTTTGGTACCAAACCGAGCGCAAGCGTGCCTCCACGGCCCTGACCCTCAGCGGGGTCCAGAACATCGACAGCGACCCTCAGGACCTAGCACAATCACTAGTTTCTGCCTATTTGGTTGTAAAAGAGACTGCAGCCCTGTAAGAACTTAGGTCCAGTTTCGGAGGATCTGCTTGTATACTCTTTGATGTTTCGTTCAGTTATTTGGCTGGACACCCTGAGAGGAGTTGCAGAAATGAGAGGAAGATTCGCTTCGCGTCGCCGCCTGAATTGGCTTGGCACTTTGGCTACCGTGATCTCGCTAGGGGTCCTGACTCCCTACCAATCCAAGGCCGCGACTAACTCGTGGGTGGGCACCGCCGGAATCGGCAGTTGGTCGCTCGTCAGCAACTGGTCGGGTGGACTTCCTACTGCGGGCGATGACGTCTTCATCAACTTCCCCCCATTCCCCAACAGCTTTGTTTCCAGCACCTTCATCCAGGGATCCAGCTTCTCGATTCGGAGCTTGCGCTCAAATGCCAACCTCACGATCGACGCCAGCACGCTCTTCATTGGTGGGCCGGTCGACAATGAGGTGAATGGCCTCGTCTCCTTGATCAACAATTCGACTCTCAACGTCCAGAGTCCGGTCTTCAAGAGCACGAGCCTCGAACTCGGTGTTTCCACCCTCATCGGTACCTTCGAGACCACCGACCTCACGGTCACGGGCACCAACTCCCTCACCGGCATCATCAGCGCGACCGGAACGGTGAACCTGGTGAATGGTCAACTCGTCGGGGGTGAGGTTCAGGTGGATGGAGCAACGATCAGCTCCTTCGAGCTCACCGGATTGCGCTCCACAGGTTTCGTCCTCGTGGATAATTCCAGCATCACCGACTGGAGCCTGGCTGGCTCGGCCGACGTGACTGGAAGTGATGTCTTCGTCACGAACTTGGACCACACCGGATCGTTAGTCTCCAGCCAAGGTGGGCGGCTGAATCTCACCGGAGGGTCGAGCACCTTGCGCTCGGGTTCGACCTTTGATGCCGACCTGACGGTCACCGACGGAAGCTTAAGGGTTGAGTCCGGTGCCGTCGTCAACTCGGGCGATGCCCGAATCGGCGAAGACGGCTCGATCGAGCTTGATTCCTCCGCGTTCGTCAGCGCTTTTGACCTCACGATCGATGGCACCAATGCCAGGCTGCATGGCCAGGGCACTCTGGAGGTCTCGGGGAACTTCAACTGGAACCAAGGCGAGGTGGATAGCCGACTTGACTTGCTGGGCAACTCGACCAACGGCACCAATTCTCTCAAGTTGGGTGATCAAGCCGATATCCGCAACTTCGGTTTCTTCAGTTGGCAGGGCGGCTCCATCGTCGGAGGCACCGGCGGAGGCGATACCGGCAAGTTCACCAACGAGAGCGATGCCGAGTTTGGTGTCTCGGGCGGGTTGGATTGGAAGGCAGGCACCTTCGAGAACAACGGAACCCTCTCCCTCAACACCGGGGCCCCGGTGATCTTCCGCACTCGATTCAACAACAACGGATATGCGGGTGGCGAGTGGGGCTCGCTCCAGCTCCTCGGCGGTGGTGCCCACGAGGGGATTTTCGACTTTGCCAGTGGTAACCGCGTCACCTTCGGCGGCGATTCGGCCAACATTCACACGCTTCGTCCTGGGAGCCTGATCAATGGAAACGCCCTCGTGGCGAGTGGTCAATTGGGACTCGCTGGAGGAAACGTGAGCGAGGCCTCGATCGAGGTCGGAGACGGAGCCATCCTGTTCTCTCTGGGTGGGACTCACGCCCTCGGCCGACTCAACGTGGCTCCTACGGGCTTTGTCTCGCTAGAGAACGCCACGCTGGCCCCGACTTTGTTCGACAATCTTGTGGACGGGGTCTTGACGGGTGGGAGATACGAGTTAAACAACGCGTCGTTGCGGTTGCCGGGTGCGGTCACCGAAAACCGAGCCGAGATCCATCTCAATCAGCCCAACAGTAAGTTTGAATTCGGGCGCCAAGAAGGTCTCTCCGGGCTCATCAGCAACTTCGGCACGCTCAAGTTCAGCAACGGCAACACGTTTACGACTCGAGGCAACTTCCTCAACGACGGATCGATCATCCTCAATTCGAGTGCAGAGCTCACGGCCAAGGGGTTCTACACCCAGGGTGGCTTGCTACGGATCACGGATAGTATCGCGAACTTCACCGCGGGATCCCGAGTTTCTGGCCAGGTAGAGGTCCTCGGCGGCGGGGTTCTGAACCTCAACGGCAACAACCACACCTTCGAAACCGGAAGCGTTCTCAAGGGATTGACGGTCCTCAATGGCGGATCGCTCACCTTCGAAGAGGATGCGGACTTTGCCGACGCGGTGCTGCGCAATAACAGTGGGACCGTCAACTTCCTGGGTGGCACCTCGGCCACGCTCGGTTCGTTGAACCTCGATTCCGGCGACTTCGGAATCGGTGGCGACCAAACCTTCGTGGGTGAGTTCTTCCTCGGCGGTAAGGTCACGGTCAACCCGAACAGCGCGCTGCGACTGAAGGGCGGCGGAAATGCCACGGGTCTTTTCGACATCAACAGCTCGGCCCTCCTGGAGTTTGGGGGCGGCAACTATGAACTTCGTGGTGGAGGCAAGATCAGCGGCCCGACCCAAGTGACCTCCGGCCGACTGAGTTTGCTCAATCGAAGCACCTTCGCGGGCTCGGTCAGCGTCGATGGCGGTTCACTCGATTACTTCCTCGGAGCCGACTTCGATGGTGGCGCGTTGACCGTGAACTCGCAAGGGACCCTCAACGTTCGCTCCGGACAGCTCCGGCTGGACGGCCTAGGCAACTGGGACGGTTCCTCTCGGACCTTGAATGGTGGAACTCACCGAATCCTCGACGGAGCTTCCTTCTCGTTCTCGTCAGAAAGCATTCTGAACAACAACGCGACGATCATCCTTGAGGGTCCCAATTCCAACTTTGGACTGAATCTTGGAACCGAAAACGAAACCGGTGCCCTTGAGGACCTCGTGAACAACAGCGGGACGATGTCCCTCCGCGACGGCGCTTCGGCCGGGTTCAACGACTCGATCAACAACTCCGGAACCTTCTCCGTGATCAATGGGTCGAACGCGGACCTCAACGATGGGGTCAACAACAGCGGGACGATGCTCCTGACGGATGGTTCCAGCGGCAACAGCGGAAACGACGTCAACAACAGCGGAACGATGAGCGTCTCCACCTCGGAGCTGAACATTGCCGGCGATTACAACCAGAGCGCGGGAACCACGCTCCTGGATGCGGGCATCATTCGCGCCAACAACTTCAACATCACCGGCGGTGACTTTGGAGGAACAGGCACGGTCGAGAGCTCGGTCAACAACAGCGGAACCTTCGGCCCCGGAAAGAGCCCGGGTAAGGTCAACATCCTCGGTAGCTACTCGCAATCCGCCGCCGGAACTCTGGTGATGGAGCTGGGCGGACTCGGTGCGGGCCAATTCGATGAACTCGCAATCAGCGGTCCGGCGAACTTTGCGGGCACCTTGGTCCTAAGGGTTCTCAACGGATACACTCCGACCGAAGGCGACCGGTTCGACCTGATCCGATACACGTCGTTCAACGGCGCATTCAGCCAGATCCGAATCGAAGGCTCTACCATCGGTTTCAACGTGAGCTATCTGGACGACCGGATGAGCGTCCAAGCCGTCCCCGAGCCGGCAACCTTGGTCGGACTCGGACTCGGAATGGCCGCCGCCCTCCGACGCCGAAAAAGAGCGTAAGTTTGCTCCTCTCGGCACAATGCGAGTCCATCCCCCGGCGTAGTACTAGGGGATGGATTCGCAACTTGTGGCCCTGGTGACAGGAGCCAACCGCGGGATCGGACTCGAGACCGTAAAGCAACTCGCTGAGCAGGGCGTTCACGTCCTTTTGGCCTCGCGAGACCTCCAGAAAGGGAAGGCGGCGGCCGCCCCACTGATCGCCGCCGGTCTGCCGGTCGAGCCGATCGAGCTCGACATTAAGCGGCACGACACCTTTGCCAAGGTCGCAGCTGATATCGACAGCCGGTTCGGCAAGTTGGATATCTTGGTGAACAACGCCGCCGTCAACTTCGACAAACCCGGCGAGCAGAATTGGGAGATGGGTAAGTGGCGAGAGACCTTTGAGGTCAACGTCTTCAGCGTGATGGCTCTCAACGAGGCCCTGTTGCCGGTGATCGAAAAGAGCTCGGCCGGTAAGATCATCAATCTCAGCACCATCCTCGCCAGCCTCACGCTCCACACCGACCCCAAGAGCCCGATCTATGGCTTCCTGTATCCGGCCTACGACGTCAGCAAGACCGCGCTGAACGCTTACACGGTTCACCTTGCTCATCTTCTCAAGGACTCGCCGATTAGCGTGACCATGGTCCACCCCGGATGGGTCAAGACTGACATGGGCGGAGAAGAAGCCCCAATGGAGATTCCCGACGGAGCCAAGTCCACCGTCGAAGTCGCCCTCGCAACAGACAAAAGTTTTCACGGCAAGTTTGTCCATATGGGCAAAGAGCTGCCGTGGTAGGAAAGACAATGCCAGCACGAACCGCACAAGCTATTTGGAACGGAAGCCTCACCGAAGGCACCGGCACCCTCACCACCGCGACCGGAGCCCTCAACGGCCCCTACGACTGGAGAGCCCGGGCCGAAGACGGGACCCACACCAATCCCGAAGAACTGATCGCCGCTGCCCACGCGGGCTGCTTCAACATGGCGTTCTCGCACATCCTCGGCGGAGCCGGCTTCACGCCGACCCGGCTGGAAACCAAGGCTGTGGTCCATCTCGAAAAGACCGACGGCGGATTCGCGATCACCAAGATCGACCTCCATACCCAAGGCGAAGTCCCCGGACTGGACCAAGCCGCCTTCTTGGAGCACGCGACCGCCGCCAAGACCGGTTGCCCAGTCAGCAAAGCCCTCGCCGGCACCGAGATCACCCTCGAAGCCACCCTGGTCGAAACCGCCACCGCCTGACAAGTGAGGGGTTGGGGTTGGGGTTGGGGTTGAGGGTTTAGGGGG
>DDSL01000082.1 GCA_002343825.1 Chthonomonas sp. UBA2391 | reverse complement strand
CGCGGCCGGCACCGCCGTGATCGGCCCCGCGGCGTGGCTCCAGGAACTGGATACGCCGGCGCGCCTCGTGCCGGTGGGCCGGGAGGAGTTTCGCGCGCGGCCGGGGAACCCGGAGGCCGAGGGCGCGCTCGTGGCCTGGGCGGCGATGGAGCGTGCGGCCGCAGGCACCCGCACGGGGGAATTCGCCGGGGTCGTGACCGGTCCGGTGAGCAAGGAGCAGCTCGCGCGGATCGGCTATCCCTACCCGGGACAGACGGAGTTTTTCGCCGCCCGTTGGGGCGGAGAACCGGTGATGGCCTTCAGTGGAGGAAAACTGCGCGTCGCGCTCGCGACCTGGCATGTGCCGCTGGCCGCGGTCCCAGGCCTGCTCACGGCGGAATTGCTGGCTCGGACGGTGCGCGCGGCGGAAACCCTGGCGCGTGCGGACGGCGTCGCGACGCCGCGCGTGGGAGTCTGCGGGCTCAACCCTCACGCCGGCGAGGGGGGCATCCTCGGGCGCGACGAGATCGAGCGCCTCGATCCGATCCTCGACGCGCTCCGCCCGCGGCACCCCGGCTTGTCCCGCTGCGAGCCGGGCGACACGCTCTTTGCCCGCCAGTTGCGCGGAGAATTCGATGTCGTGATCGCGCTGTATCACGACCAGGGGCTCGCACCGCTGAAAGTGATCGACTTCGATTCGGCGGTGAACGTCACGCTGGGGCTGCCGCACGTGCGCACCAGTCCCGACCACGGCACCGCGTTCGGCCTCGCCGGGAAAGGGAGGGCCAGCGGCACCAGTTTTGCCAACGCGGTGGCGGTGGCCCGCCGCCTGATGGCGTGGCAGGGGCACGCCGGCGGCCCGGCCTGACCGGGCGCCGGCGGTGAGGTCAGCTCAGGTTGACGCCCTTCGCCTGCGCGGCGCGAAGCAGGGCGTCGGCCATGTCGCTCGGCGTGGCGGCCACTTCGATGCCGCACTCCCGGAAAACCGCGATCTTGGCCGCGGCGGTGTCCTCGGCCCCGCCGACGATCGCGCCGGCGTGGCCCATGCGACGGCCCGCGGGAGCCGTCGCCCCGGCGATGAACCCGGCCACCGGCTTCTGGCAGTGGGCCTTGATCCAGCGGGCGGCTTCGACCTCGGCGTTGCCGCCGATCTCGCCGATCATGATGATGCCGTGCGTCTCGGGGTCGTCGTTGAACATCTTGATCACGTCGAGATGCGACGTGCCGTTGACCGGGTCGCCGCCGATGCCGACGCAGGTCGTTTGGCCGAGGTCCGCGCGGGTTAATTCCCAGGCAACCTCGTAGGTCAGGGTTCCGCTGCGGCTGACCATCCCGACCGGCCCCGCCTTAAAGATGTGGCCGGGCATGATGCCCATCTTGCATTCGCCGGGGGTGATGATGCCGGCGCAGTTGCCGCCCAGCAGTCGGGTCGTGCCGTTGGCGCGGACCTTGCTGACGACGTGCAGCATGTCCTGGATGGGCACGCCCTCGGTGATCAGGGTGACGAAGGGGATCCCGGCGGCTTCACATTCCAAGACGCTATCGGCGGCGAAGGGGGCAGGGACAAAGATGATGGCCGCGTCGGCCCCCGTCTTAGCGACGGCCTCGGCGGCGGTGTCAAAAACGGGTCGGTCGAGGTGGGTCGTGCCGCCCTTTCCGGGGGTGATTCCGCCCACGACATTGGTTCCGTACTCGATCATTTGGCCAGCGTGGAAGGTGCCTTCTTTTCCGGTCATTCCACAGACGAGAACCTTGGTATCGCGATTGACGAGGACGGACATAGCTGGTGTCAATGGTACCTCTGTCAGGCGCTGGATTCATTTCTGACTCTGCATTATCAATCCCCCGGCCCGGGTCTTGATGTGTCCCTGAGGGATTCGACCGGGGATTCCAGTTAAATCTCCAGCATCAGGAACGAAAACCCGAGAATTCGTTGTAATATAGAGATGTCGCTCGTAAGGAGCGGACGTTTAATCAGACCCGTGAGGGTTTGAACGGGGGAACCAACCGTAGGGGTGTATGGACGCAAGTCCTAGGGTAACTCTTGGCCCGAACCCGGCAGCTAACCTCGTAGACGCAGCGAGAGTCGCCTTGGGGCAGATTTTTTCTGATCTTTGGGCAATCCATCGCGTTCCGCTAGGAATGGGCGGCAAGCAATTGCCTCGGCAAAACTCCTCGGCGCTCAGTGTTGAGCCCAGATGGTAGCAAGGAGCTTTCACGCAGTTCCAAGACCCGGTGCAGGAGCCTAGTCGAGATGCAACGCACCTCCTAGACACACACGCGGGGCCCAGATCAGGCTGGGCCCCTTTTTCTTTTGCGGTAGATTTCCGATTGTGATTTCTACGTACACCGTCCGCAGTGCCCAGTCCGCCGAGGAGAAGTCTCTCTATCGTGAGGTGCTGAGCATGGTGTACGTCCGCGGCAACCCGTTGGAAGAGACCGCCTCCAACTTCACCGAGAAAGAAGAAGGCTTTGTCTGCTTGCGTCCGGACGGACGACCCGCTGGGGGCTACTTGCTGAAGCACTATTCGCTCAGCCGAGGCGAGAGCTTTCTGCCGACCGGTGGGATCGCGGCCGTCGGGGTGATGCCCCACGAGCGAGGCGCGGGCGTCGGGTCGCTGCTCATGGAGTCCAGTCTGGAGGCCATGCGAGAGCGTGGCCTCGTCCTCGCCGCGCTCTATCCCTATCGTGAGGCCTACTATCGCCGGTTTGGATATGCCCAGTGCGGGAGGCGCTTCCAGATCACGGTCCCGACCGCCCGATTCCCGAAGCTAGAATCCGAACTGGAATGCTTCCGGATCAGCCCCGAGGATCTGGGCAAGTTGCGCGGGCCCTACCACTCGATGGCCCAAAGGATCGCGGGCTTCCACCAGCGGTCCGATCAGGACTGGATCAACCGAATGGGGAGCAAGCCGCCGGTGATCTTTGCCCTTGGGGACCCAGCTGAGGCCTATGTCTGGACCCATTACCCGGATAACTTTTGGGAAAAGTTCGAGTTTGGCGAGTTTTCTTGGTCCACCATGCGGGGGTACCGAAGCGCCTTGGCCTTGATGCGGGGGCTCATCGACAATCAAAAGTCGGCGACCTGGATGGAGGCCTCCAACAGTCCCTATCTGGCGCTCTATCTGGACCAAGGTGCCGACTTTCAGCTCCACCGGCCCACCATGATGCGGATCCTGGATGTCCCCGGCGCGTTCTCGGTGCTGCGGCATCCGGTCGGTCTCCGGGCGACGATCGAGATCGACGATCCCCAGATGCCGACCAACCACGGCCTGTGGGAAATCGAGCTCGGCCCGGATGGGACGCGGTGCGCCCGCGGGTCCGGTCCAGCGGCCCTGCGAGGCTCGATCCAAGCCTGGACCCAGGCTCTCATGGGTGAGCCTTCGCTTGCTGTTCTTGTGGAATGTGGCGCAATCGAGGTTTTGGACCCCTCCCAAGCCCCCGCAATTCAACTAGCTTTTCCCGCGCAACCCTGCATGTGTAGCGAATTCTTCTGACAGGTTTCGTCGATCCAGCAAAATTTCGCGTCACATAATGAAGTGATGTTTGCACGCGTGACGCGGTGGTCCGCGCTGTTGGGAGGAATTCTCGTCGCATCGATCCTGTCGGGGTGCGGTGGAGGCGGTGGTGGCGGGGCCACCACTGGGGGCGGTACAGATGGCGGCGGCAGTGGGGGCAACCAGCTGGAGGCGGCCCTGAACGACCTCAACGCCCTGATCCGGCAAACATCTCCCTCGACGGCCGACCTCACGGCCCTCCGGAATCGATTTTCGACTTTGGCCTCAGCAAACCCGACCAATGTCGCGGCCCAAACCGGGCTCGCCTTGACGAGCTCGGCCGTGGCCGCCCGTCGCCTCACCGATCTTTGGGCAGACTTCTATCCCGAGGCCGATCTCCTCGGGCTCCCTTCGCCACTGGTGAACTCTGCTTTGCGATTGCGGCTGAGTCAGACCACCAACGGCAACCTCGCTCCGATCAATACTCCGGTGCCCGACGATCTCGTCGTCGGGGTTTTGCCGTTCCTCGGGCTGACCGGTCGCTACTCGGTGGAGGATCCGGCTCCCTGGGAGGTCGTGGAAGTTCTTGATGCGGCGATCTCGGACGCAGAAGTGGCCCGCGCGGCATTGGTGAGTCTTGGGGCCGACCCAAACGGTCTCGCGATCCATGATGTGACCCCAGATGTTGGGGAGGATCCCGAATCGGCGACGGCCCTTTTTGCCGTGGCCGAGCGACAAGCCCTTCGATCTCACCTTGAACTCTTTCAATCCCTCGCCACGATCCTTGTCGCGTATGAGTTCGACCTTGGATCCTTTGACCCGAATCGACGGGCCAAGCAGGTCTACAACTCGGCCTTTCAAGACGAATCTCCGCTCGCACCCGCCGACTATCTCCCCGGCAACCCTTTTCTGACGCTGACGACTGGAGGAGCCAGTCAGCTCAACGCAGCCGGCGAACTCTGGCGCAGCGCAGCCCTGGAGGGACTGGCGGCACTCGCTACTTATCAAAATCGGAGTGGGGGCGACTACGTGATCGCCAGCGGGACCCTCTCCCCGGGTCTCCTCCAAAGCGCGGAGGAGAGTTACACTCGGTTTCGCGATCTGGGCGAGGGCCCGGTCGAGGTCCCCGATCTTCAGCTCGGCAACGAGATCGTGACGATCAACCTGGACCTGACCGTTCTCTTCAACAATCCTCCGGCAGATCTCAAGGTCTTCTTCCCAACGCTGGCTCCCTCTGCTCCCGATGAGTTCGACACGTTCCTCGGAGTCAATCCGGAAATCCTTCCCGACCTGACCTGGGGCGGAATCTTCCCCGACGGTCTACCCGCGACGGTCCTGGTCGATCGCTCGGAACTCGTCGACGACGGCTGGGACGCCGGCGACGTCCTCATCTGGGCGTGGAATCTCTTTTAGGGGTTAGAGGTTAGAGGTTAGAGATTAGAGAGTAGAGAGTAGAGAGTAGAGAGTCGGGCCGGGGGTCTATAAAAGTCGACTGACTTATCATTGGGAGGGTTCATCGGAGTTGTGAGGGTCTGAAATCTCGTACACACTGGACTCTTCTTCGACGCGGGACGATTGAAACTTTATCAGTCCATTAAGTTGAGCGACGACTGAATTGATCCTTGTTTCGAGGGCACAACAATCGGCGTCTCTCAGATAACCGAGTCGAGTGGCGAGAATAACCTGGGAAAGAAGTTCGAAGGCAGAACCTCTGGAGATCCGTAAGAATTTTGCAAAATCGAGCGGCGTCTGGCGGCCATATCCTTCTGCAATATTGGATGAAATCGATACCGAACACCTTCTCATCTGACTCGCTAGGCCGTATCGTTCCCCGTCTGGAAAGGATGCGGTTAAGGAGTAGATTTCGACCGCTATATCCGATGCCCGGTGCCACACGTTGAGGTCTCGAAACCCTCCCGCTTTAGCAGATCTCTTCTTGGCAGATTCGACCATTTCTCCAGAACTCCACCGACTCTCTACTCTCTACTATCTACTCTCTACTCTCTACTCTCTAATCTCTAATCCATCGCTTGCGTGAAGACGGCCTTGAGGACTTCGTCGGCCGTGGTCCAGCCGGCCAGGACCTTTTGGCGGCCATCTTCGAGCATCGGTCGATAGCCTTCTTGGCGGGCGCAGTCAAGGAGCTCCTCGTGGGTCGCGTGCTTGACGATGGCTTGGCGGACGGCGCTGGTGCCCGTGATGATCTCGAAAACCCCGATCCGGCCCTTGTAGCCCGTGCCCCGGCACTCGGCGCATCCCTGTCCGCGGGCGATGTTGGCTCCGGCGAGCATCTCGGGGGTGATCCCGAGTTCGATCATCTCGTGCGGTTCCAGCTCTGCCCGAACCCGGCACTTGGCACAGTTGAGCCGAACGAGTCGTTGGGCCACGATCGCGACGATGACGCCGGAGATCAGATAGGGCTCGGCCCCCATATCCACCATTCGCCCGATGGTCTCGACGGCGTTGTTGGTGTGGAGCGTGCTGAGGACGAGGTGACCGGTCAGACCGGCCTGGATCCCGATTCCGAGGGACTCGGGGTCGCGCATTTCACCGACCATCATGATGTCGGGGTCTTGGCGGAGGAAGCTGCGCATGACCCGGGCAAAGTTCATGTTTTCGCTGACCTGGACCTGGGCGATGTGGTGGTCAAACTCGTACTCGACGGGGTCTTCGACGGTCACGATGTTCTTCTTTTTGCTGTCCATCTGGTTCAGCGAGGCATAGAGCGTGGACGACTTTCCGCTCCCGGTCGGACCCGTGACCAAGATGAGTCCATAGGGCATTTGGATCGCCCGTTGCCATGCGCCCAGCACCTGTTCGTTCATCCCGAGCTTGAGAAGGTCGACCTTCATCGCTTGGGGGTCGAGGATCCGCATGACGAACTTTTCGCCACTGAGGCAGGGAACACAAGAGCATCGAGCGGCGAGGCGACGCCCCTCGAACTCCATGTCGATCCGACCGTCCTGGGGTTCGCGGTTCTCGTCGATCCTCATGTTCGCGGCCAGCTTCAAGCGGGCCAGAACGTTGGCCGCCTGTTCACTAGGGAGCTGTCCGTTCTCGTGCAACACACCGTCGATTCGGAACCGGATTCGAAGCTGGTCGCGCTCGGGTTGGAGGTGAATGTCGCTGGACTTCATGTCCAAGGCCTGCATCAAGATGTTGTCGACGATCTGGACCGCAATCGACATCTCGTCGCCGCCCATCTCTCGGGCTGAGCCCGATTCGCGGAGGATAAGGCGGAGGCGCTTGGCGGCACCAAAATTCGTGTGTTGTCGATCGTTCCAAGCCATCGTTGAACCCAAAAACTCACTATACTTGAGCACGTGCCCGCTTCACGAATCCCACTGCCAAATCTGGCGATGAGCTTGGTGGTTCTGATGTGGGGCTACAACTATACAGCCCTCAAGGTTGTCTACCAACACTTTTCGCCCCCGGCAGTGGCTCTGATTCGGTTGCTTGCCACGCTTGTCTTCTTCTGGACGGTGTGCCTCGTTTTTCGGTTCGACACGAGCTATCCGCCTGGTCAGCGGCTGAAATTCTGGCTCCAGGGCTTCCTAGCCTTTGGTTGCTACATGGTCTGCTTCCTCTGGGGGATCGAGCAGACGAACCCGACCGAAGCCGCGATTCTTCTCTCGACCTCGCCGCTCTGGGTGCAGATCTTGAATGCGATTCTCAAGATCGAGCGGATGGAAATATCTACGATTGCAGGCGCGTTCCTCGCATTTTCTGGCGCAGCGGTGGTCGTTGGAGCCGGAGGAAAGACGGGGACGAGCACTCCGCTCGGAATCTTCCTCGTGACGCTGGGAGCCTTGATATGGGCTGTGTCGGTTCTGGTCATGCGGCCTCTGCTGGGCCAACGGGCTCAGGTGGCTAATTTTGCCATGGCCCTACCGGGCGCACTTGTCGTTTTGGTTCCGTACGGGTTCAGTGCAACTTTGCAGCAGGATTATACGGGAATACCGCTCTGGACTTGGATGAATCTGGCTCATGTGGTCTTTCTGAGTGGAGGAGCCGCGATGCCCCTGTTTTATAAAGGGATCGAGCAAATCGGACCTGCACGAAGCACTCTCTATCAGTTCCTCTTGCCGCCCGTGGCGGCACTGATGCAGTGGGCAGTGCTGGGGGTTCCGGTTTTGCCCCTCCAGTGGGCGGGTATCGCCGTGGTGACGGCCGGGATCGCGCTCGGCTCTGCCCAAAGTCGAAAATCGGCCAAACTGTCCAGATGAGACGCGTTGGTCTGATCGGCTTGGGGGGCATTGCCCGCGCGCACGCCCGGCACTGGAAAGGGATCCCGGGGATTGAACTGGTCGGTTATGACCGCTCGCCCGAGCGGACTACCGAATTCTGCCAGCAATGGGAGATCACCCCTTGCGACTCGCTAGAGCAGCTGATGGACCAAGTTTTTGCGGTCGATATCTGCACTCCAACCGATAGTCACCGGGCACTGGCAGAGGAGGCCTTGGGTCGAGGTCTTTATGTTCTTCTGGAGAAGCCCATCGCGCCAAACTTAGAAGATTGTGAGGCGCTCGTCGAAGCGAGCCGAGCTTCGAGTGCCTGGATGATGCCCGCCCAGGTGGTTCGCTTCTTTGCCGACTATGCGGCTGCTCATCGGCTAGTCCAACAAGGGGCGGTGGGTCGCCCGGCCGCGATCCGCACTCATCGCGGTGGACCGGCTCCGGTCGGTGCGGGTGGATGGTTCCGAGATATGAAGAAGTCCGGGGGCGTGCTCTTGGACTTGGCGGTCCATGATTTCGACTGGATCCGATGGACTTTTGGACCTGTCCGCAGGGTGATCTCGCGTAGCTACGGCTTGAACCAGGATGGGGCCGATCGCGACGTGGCGCTCACGACCTTGGAGCTTGACAGTGGCGCGGTAGCGCACGTCTCCGCGACCTGGATGGATCCCGCGGGCTTCCGAACCCACTTCGAGGTTTGTGGAAGCGAGGGCATGCTGGAGTTCGATACGAGAAAGAGCTTTTCGATCAAAACCAGTACAGAGCAACGACAGCAAACGGAGTCGGGTCATGACCCGATGGATGATCCTTATCGCAAGGAAATTGAGGGATTCTTGGATGCGATTGACCACGGGACACCGCCGCCAGTGACCCCGGAAGACGGTCTAGAAGCGGTGCGAATCGCGGTCGCGGCGATGGGGAGTGCCCGGTCGGGAGCGGCGGTCGCCCTTTGAGTACCAGCGAGCCGGTCGCAGCCCCGAAGGATAGCCTTCGGGCCGCGATTCAGCCGGGCATCCACGCGGTTCAAGAGAACTGGAAGCCCTTCATCCTCATTCAATTTTCGGCGGCGATCTTGGTCTTTTTGTATTACCGGCTTCCGGATCTCCAGACTGCCACCGAGGGCATCGCTGCGTTCAAGGTTCGCTGGGGTTACTTGTTCAGCTTTATCGGGGGTGGCTTGGTTTGCAGCGTCGTCCCCGAGATCGCCAAGTGGGCGACAGGGGACCGCCGTAGCCTCCGGGAGCGCTTTCCGGCGGCCGCCTTCACCGCCTTTGTTTATGGGATCATCACCGTGATGGTGGATGCCATGTACCGGCTCTTCGCCATGTGGTTCGGCACCGGCACGGATTGGATGACGATCCTGAAGAAAACGTTGCTCGACCAGCTCATTTTCACCCCGCTGATTTCCATCCCTCTGGGCATGGTTCTGTTCCAGTGGTTTGAGCAGAAGTTTCACTCTTCTGCGTTCCGGGTGCTCGGGCAGAGAGACTTTTGGTTCCACCGGGTGCTCGGCATGTTTCCGCTCGCGCTCGCGTTCTGGTTTCCGGTGTTGCTCTGCATCTATTCGATGCCCTCCAATCTCCAGCTACCATTTGCCTTGATCGTCGATGCGGCTTGGGTTTTGATCTTTGTTTTCGTGGCTCGCCGCCATGCGAGTGGCGAAATCGGGCAATCCGCCTAGTATCGATACCGGATCGCACTCCGGACTGTCACAAATTCCGTCTGAGAATACGAATTCACAGTAGAAGCCTTGCGTGGGCGATTCTGGTGGAGATTTGTCCCCGAACGCAACCACGGGTCTTTGTGGCACGAATGTTGCCGCGCAGAACTGAGGTCTCAGATCAGGGTCGCTCACCGCGAAATGGTGGCAGAGCAAGAAAGGAGAGCCTGATTTGAGCGCAAGAGCGACTTGCGACAGAAAGGAGAACAAAACTGATGAAGAAGATCCTCGTGGCCGGCATGGTGGCCGGTATGGCTGTGGGCGCCAACGCTCAGCTGGCCCTTAATCTCATTGACAGCAGCATCAATACCTCGAGCGTTAACGTGAACGGAACGCTCGGTGCTGGTGAGTATGCAGCGACCTACAGCAACGGTGGCGGAGCTGGTTTCGGCGGCGTCCTCGGTGGAGGTCGCATCGGCATGGACGCTGATGCCAGCAACATGTATTTCGGCTTCAGCCCCAATGGTGGTCTCGGCAGCAACGTCGCCGTGATCTATCTGGACACCAAGGCCGGTGGATTCACCACCGCGACCATGACGGACACCAGCGACGGAGGCCGCTCCGCCACCAGCAAGCTCGGTAAAGATGGTGCTGAGGTCTTCCCGGCCGGATTCCAAGCGGACTACGCCGTGTTCTTTGGTGGCTTTGGTGCCGTCGCTTTGGAACTCACCAGCGGTACGCACAACTTCCTCGTCTTCAACAACTCAGGTTCGGACAAGGAAATCTCCATTAGTCGAGCTACGCTCGGCCTGACCGGAAGCAGCATCGGGTTCAACTGGTTCGCGGCCTATTGCTCCGACACCATGTTCAACTCGAACGAGTCGATGCCGGCTTCGGCCCTCAATGGTGCAGGCAACCCCGGATTCACCGGTGGCGCAACCTACAACCGGTGGAACCGCTTCGAAGCCGTTCCTGAGCCGGGCACCATGGCTGCTCTCGGCCTGGGCGTGGCTGCGATGCTCCGACGCCGAAAGAAGTAAGGTCAAAACTACTTCCGAAATTCAGCCTAAAGAAGGGCCTGGGGATCTTCCCAGGCCCTTCTTCTGTTGAACTCCTTACCTTGCGGGTACATTCCTGCACGAACAAGCCGATAACGTAGGAGAAACGACATGTGGTGGATCACGCAAATGCTCGCCGAACCCGGCAAAACGACGGCCGGAGACCTCGCAATCCCTCTCGGGATCACGATTCTGCTTGCGGTCGCCCTCTTTGGGTTTGGATTCTCAAGGGAAAAAGACGGCGGCCCGGCCTGGGTGAAGTACCTTTCGTTCCTTCCCCTCGTGCCTTGCGCCATTTACGGTTGGCCTTACTTCAAGTTTGCGACCGATGACTTTGCCATCAAGGGCAACTTCATCGGGGGGAATTCGGCCCTGGCTTACAAGGCGATCTTCATTGTTCCGATCGTTCTGGGGGTCGTCTTGATCATCGTGACGGTCGTTGCCAAGCGATTTATCGATAACGAATCGCGCCTCTGACCCGGCGGTCGGCGTCAGAATAAGAACAATGAGCAACGGCGCTCCAGCTTCTTTAAATCCCATGATGGGCCTCACCACGACCGAGGCCCCCTACATTGAGCAAGCCCGCAGCGACGGCGAGCTCTATATTCGGCAACCCTACGAGCTGTATAGCGAGGAAAATCACCAGGCGTGGGCGGGGCTCTATGCCCGGATGACCGACCGATGGGAACGTTATGCCAATGAGCACTTTTTGCGTGGGATCGCGAACCTCTGCCTGAGCCCCGACCGAGTCCCGAATCTGGACGATGTCAACCAGTTTCTAAATCCGCTCACGGGCTTTCGGGCCAAAGCTGTCAGCGGCTACGTGCCCGCCTTCTTGTTCTTCGATTGTCTGCGGAATCGGGAGTTCCCCACGACGATCACGATCCGCCGGGCCGATAAGCTGGACTATCTGCCCGAGCCGGACATCTTTCACGACATCGCGGGTCACGTGCCGATGCACACCGACCGAGCCTTTGCCGATACCCTCGTCCGGTTTGGCGACGTGGCCCATTCAGCGGCCGAACGCGTCCAGGCGATCACGGACCCTGAGAAGCAGCTGCGCGTCTTGGATAGCAACATCCGAGCGATGGCTCGATTCTTCTGGTTTACCATCGAATTTGGGTTGATGCAGGTTCCCGGCCAGCCGCTGAAGGCCTATGGAAGCGGGCTCCTCAGTAGCTACGGAGAGTTGGAATACTCGATCGTTTCGCCCGAAGTGCAGCGCTACCCAGTCCAACTAGAATGGGTCATCAACCAGTCTTTTGAGATCGACCACTACCAGCCGCTTCTCTTCTCGGTGGAGTCATTCGATCACCTCTTCAGCTTGGTTGGGACGCTGGAGGAGTGGATGAAGGCGGGCAAGCTGGATAACGTCGCTCCCGGCGAACCGGGAGTCAACGAAGAAGATTTGAGGTCTTTTTTGTTGGCTAGCCTGCAGTAAATGAAGGAATTGTTAAGGATGCGCCGAAAATTGCCCTATGGCGAATTTCGGCAGAGTTTTTTCGGCCTCTGGCGCGATGATCTGCGCGGCTTTGATGGTCGTCGGTTGTGGCGGTTTTGGTGCGCGGACCGAGATCGGGGGAAGTAGCCCTACCCGTTCGGTCGCAACGACTTGGAACGATCAACTATTGGAGGCCTTGCGCCGAGGTTCTAAGGGGCCAACGGTGGGATCCCGCACGATCGCCCTCACCCAGACCGCGATGTTCGACGCTTGGGCGGCTTATGACCAAGATGCCGACGGAACTCAGCTTGGCGACTCGTTGCGCCGGCCGATCCCGGAGCGAAGCGAAGAGAACAAGAAAGAGGCAATCAGCTACGCCGCGTTCCGGGTGATGAGCGAACTTTTCCCGGAACGCTCCACCCAATTGCGGGACCAGATGGTGGCTCTCGGCTTTGACCCCGATAACACGTCGACCGATACGAGCACTCCGGCTGGGATCGGGAACACGGTGGCCGAGGCGCTGATGGCTTCGCGGCGGACCGACGGATCGAATCAACTCAACAACTACGCCGACACGACCGGCTACGCCCCAGTGAATCCGATCGGAACCTTGGTCGATCCGGACCGGTGGCAACAATATCCTTTCTTGATCAACGGAACAACGGTCTATCGACCCTTCTTGACCCCCCACTGGGGCGGTGTGCGCCCCTTTGCCCTTAGTTCTGGCGCGCAATTCCGGCCGGGTCCTCCCCCCGCCTATGGCACACCGGAATGCACCGAGATGATCGAAGAAGTTGCCGAGATCACACAAGACTTGGACACGGAAAAGAAGGTTATCGCCGAATACTGGGCGGATGGTCCGAGCTCGGAGCTCCCTCCGGGGCACTGGGTTCTCTTCACTCGGTGGGTTGCCGAGCGAGATCAGTTAAGCCTCGACGAAGAGGTCAAGCTCTACTTTGCCGTCGGAAACGCGGTGATGGACGCCGGGATCGCCGCTTGGGAAACCAAGCGCTTCTATGACAACTCCCGACCGATCACACTGTTGCGGCACTTCTATGGCGATGCCCAGATTCCTTGGTATCCATTGGCCGACGGGACCACTCAGACGATTCGGGGTCGGGATTGGAAGCCCTATCAACCCAATAGCTTTATCACTCCGCCGTTTGCCGAGTACGTCAGCGGTCACAGCACGTTTAGCGCCGCCGCCGCCGAGGTTCTTCGGTCCTTCACAGGGTCCGACGTCTTTGGCTTCACCGCGGTGGTCCCGGCGGGCTTCAGCAAGGTGGAATCCAACTTTCCTCCGGCTCCGGTCTCGTTGAGTTTCTCCACCTTTAGTGAAGCCGCTGATCAGGCGGGGATCTCTCGTCTGTATGGTGGCATCCACTTCCGGCCGGGCGACCAAGAAGGTCGACGGCTCGGCCGCAGGGTCGGGGCTGCCGTTTGGCAACAAGCTCAGCGGTACATCAACGGCACGGCGAACCCATAAGCCGCGCGCGGAAGAGGCGGTCGAATCTCGGGGAGAGTTTTCTGACTCTCCCCGTCTTGCTTTTCGCACACGGATGGTTAGGCTCGCCGGCCCGGGGCGTAGCCCTGTGGGTTTCTCCGTTCGATTCTTGTTGCTAGCTTTCTCCCCACAGGGCGAGGGCGCGGCATCGGGCCGGGCCGGCGAGTTTTTCTTGATCCTCCTACAGATCCGCGCAGATTTCGCGTATAGTAGACATATATGCGGTATATTGTCTGCGTATCTCTGCCCGGATTCTACATACGCCATGCACCCCGATCCGGTGAATCGGGGCCGCTTGCGGTCGCTCATGATCGCAAGATTCTTGATCTTGACCTTGAATTAGAGGCCCGCGGTCTGAGGGTGGGGATGTCTTTGGATACCGCCCGGTCGCTGGTCGACCGACTTCGAACCTGGGAATGGGCCGAGAGTGCCACGCTTCAAGCAGCCGAAGACTGGATGTGGCATCTGGTCCCATTTAGTGACTTTGTTCAGCCTCTGGGGCACCATGCGGCGGCCCTAGATTTGAGCCATCATCCGCAGCCAGTAGCGATCTTGCGAGATCTGGAGTCAGCGCTCGCCGAAGAGCTTGGGCAGCCCTTTAAGCTTGGGATCGGCGCTTCGATTTGGCTGGCTGAACTGAGTTTGTGCGCCGGGCTCGATCGAGATTGGGTGGAGAATCCCTCCGCGATTCTGCGGCCGTATCGACTGGACTCCACGAGGCTTTTGTCTATGGCTGAGGCTGACCGCCTGCAATATCTCGGCTGTGTCTCTTTTGCGGATTTGCAAAAGATCCCTTATGCACTCTTGATCAAGCACTTTGGGCGTGATGCGGAGCGGATTCATGCGTTGGCATGGGGGCGCTGGCCAGAGATTCCTCAGCCAGCTTTTCCTCCCCACTCTCACTCGGTACAGATCCACTATGATCCACCGTGCGAAGATCGGCAGAGGATCGATGAAGACCTACAGCGTATGGCAAAAGAACTGGGAGAGAAACTTGTTGAATTGGATCAGCAAAGTGAAGAATTAACTCTCTTTCTGCAGCCCGAAGACGGAGCCGTGATCACCGTTGAAAGAACCTTCAAGAAGCCGATCTTTAATCAGCGCTCCGCCCTCGTCGCCTTCCGCTTAATTACCGAGCCTCTTTTGGTTAAGCCTATTCAGCGATTGAAGTATCTCCTCCGGAGGACGAGTCCGAGCTTGAGAAAACAGAGAAGACTCTGCATTAGTGAGACTACGAAGACACGACAGGAGCAATTGGAGGCGATGGTTCAACGGCTGAACCGAGGAGTTGGCGAAGGTCGAATTCTGAGGGCGAATGAAATCGTGCCACCTCGGGAGCAGCAGATCTATCAGATGTGGCTTAAGCGACTGGGCCATGGATAACGTCGTTCTTTCACAACATCGTGAGGCTGGGCGATGGTGGGAATATGAACCCTATCGCGAGGTAATTCTCTATCTTGATGATGAAGGGATCCAGAGGCGAAAGATTCAAGAGTTACCCAGCTTAGGCATTCTCTCGGCACCAAATCCTATCTATGGGCCGGAAGATCACACTGAAGATTACGACATCAAGATTCAAAAGATCAGAGACGAAAAGGTTGCCCGCGCCTGTGATCAACTGCCACGCCAAAAGGGGCTAGAGATTCACATCAAGTCCTCAACTCGGCCATATGCCGTCTTGCACACGGTCAGCGGCTACTCGTTTGGTCGCAGTGCGATGATGGCCGAAGAGATTCCTCCGATTGCCGCTCACATGGGTGTTCCGACTGTACTCCTAGCCGATTATCATAGTCTCACCGGCGCTTACGAGTTTGACGGTATGGCGCGCAGAATGGGGATTCGGCCCTTGATTGGAGCAACAATCTCCCTCCCCGGCATGGGAGATCTTGTCCTCGTGGCTAAGAGTAAGCGTGGATACCGAGATCTCTCGCGATTGATCACCGCTTGTCATCTGGAAGAGCCGCGATTGCAACCCCGAGGATCGCTTGAGCGACTGCGCATATTCTCAACGGATCTGATTTGTCTTTCTGGGGGTGGGACGAGTTATCTCAACAGACTGATTGCTGGAGATCACTTAGATGAGGCAATGAAGTGGTTAACGCAGCTCAAAGATCTGTATGGTCAGCAAAATGTTTGGATCCAGATCGAGCGAAGTTACCTGCCCTATGCTGAGCGGGTGAATAGAAAACTGCAAGAGCTCGGTCAAAGTATGAATATTGGCTGCGTTGCCGGGGGGCCAGTTACTTTAGGTCGAAGGGAACACTATGCAGTGCAAGATGTTCTTGCTTGTTCTGAATTTCTTTTCGATATCGAGGGCATCTCTGGACGAAAGTCACACGCGGATCCTATTTCTTTGCGTCACTTGAATGCTGAGCGCTACATCAAGTCGTCTCACGAAATGCGCTCAATCTATCAAGATTGTCCTGAACTACTGGAAAACACTTTGCGAGTTGCAGAGCTATGTGATGATCAGATCCTGCCCGGGCGGACGAGGTTGCCGCAAGTGGTTGATCAAGAAGATCATGTCATCAAAGATCTTGTTCTTGCTGATGCGATCAGAAGAAGGAATCCGCTCGATAAGAAGGCACTAAGACGCATTGATCTCGAACTGGATCGAATTCGGCGTTTGGGATTTTCGGGACACTTTCTTGTTGCCCATGATCTTTGTCAGTGGGCCAATCGAAAGAGTATTCACTATAGTGCACGGGGTTCGGTGGTGGATTCTGTCGTAGCCTATCACTTGGGACTTTCCCGGATTGATGCATGGGAGCATCAATTACACTTTGATCGCTTTCTGCCCGAAGACGGAACTAAGCGACCAGATATTGATATCGATTTCGAGGCGAGTCGAAGAGAGGATGTACGCCAGTATCTGGTTGAGCGTTATGGCAAAGACCATGTCGCAACCGTGGCCGCGGTAGGAGCTTATTCCACTCGGGGCATCATTCGTGAAGTTGGCAAGGTGATGGGACTTCCCAATGAGGCCATACGTTTCTTGGCCAAAAAACTCCATGCGGCCGTTTCACCCGAGCGTCTTGAGGCGGCATTGGATAAAAGACCAGAGCTTCGATCGATGAATCTCAGCAAAGAGCGCTATCGCTGGGTGTTTCGATTGGCCGAGCGCCTCTCGGATATGCCGCGAAACATGAGGGCGCATTCTTCGGGAGTGGTGATCAGTGCCGATCCGATTTCCGATACCGTGCCGGTCCAGCATTCTGGCATTGAGTGCGTCCCTATTATTCAATGGGATAAGCGCAGTGCGAAAAAGTGCTTTGATAAGTTCGATCTGCTTTGTCTTCGCGGACAAGATGTCCTTAGTCAGTCCGAAGAGGCGATTCGGGCACAAGAGCTTGGATTCTCGGTTCAATCCATCTCTCATTTGGACCCAGAGGTGTTTCGAGCCTTTCGTTCAGGGCAATTGATTGGGATCCCACAGTCGGCCTCCCCGGCGATGCGGCAAGCTCATGTTCGCCTTCGTACCGAAGACTTGCGAGATGCGAGTCTGGTGCAGGCGGGCATTCGTCCAGGTGTCGGTGGAGCTGTGAAGATCAACGAGCTGATTGCAAGAAGAAGAGGGAAGCCTTATCAGTTCGATCATCCAGATTTTGAGCCGATATTTGGTTCGACGTATGGCATTATCGTTTTTCAAGAACAAGTTGATCAGCTTCTCCAGAACTTCGCCGGGTGTAGTTCGGGCGAGGCCGAGGATATTCGCGAATCGATCCATAAGCGTCGCCGAGAAGACTTCGCCCAGTCGATCAAAATGGATCTGCTGAAGAGAATCGTTAATCGGGGCTATTCACAAAATACAGCGGAACAGGTTTATGACTACATCGCTGGATTCAATGGATATGGCTTTGCTCAGGGTCATGCTTTGGCCTTTGCAGATATCTCTATCAAGTGTGTATGGTTACAGCAAAACTATCCGGCAGAATACTTTACGGCGCTATTGAATTCGCAACCAGCGGGTTACTATGGCCCCGCCACCATCGCCAATGAAGCAAGAAGCCGAGGAATTCAAATTCTTCCGCCTGAGATTCAGGACTCTTCTAGAATCTCAAGAGTTGCGACCGCAATCGCAAGGGATGAACCGAAAATGCAGATTCCATCAGCAGCGATCCGGATCGGTTTGGAATACATTCTCGGCTTGTCAGATGAGACGATTACGAGAATTGAACGCTACAATCCTCAAGAAGAGGTGAGCTTTTTCGATTTTGCCAAAGAGGTCCGTCCGAATCGGGACGAACTGGAAACGTTAGTGAAAGTTGGCTTCTTTGAGGGGCATTATCCCAATCGGAGAGCGCTACTATGGGCGGTTCCCGAGGCAATGGAGATTGCTGAAGCAGGTCGAAAGGCGACCCTGCCGATGACCTTTGATGATCCTAGACTGGCCGAGATTCAAGACTATACGCGAGCAGAAAAAGCCGTCATGGAGCGGCGTTTCGCCCAGATGAATTTTGAGTTTCATCTGATGGCATTTGAGCGGGAGCGTATCCGGTCAAAGGGCGGACTTTCTTCTCAAGAAGCAAACCATACAAAGCCAGGTACGAAGGCCTTCGTAGTAGGCAACCCCATTCGGTTGAGGTTCCCACCGACAAAGAGCGGCAGACGGGTCGTGTTCTTCGATCTTGAGGATGAAACCGGTCTGCTTAATGTCACCTGTTTCGATTCGGTGTACCTTCGAGATGGGGCAGCTATCGTGGGGTCGCCTTATGTTACGGTGCAAGGAGTTGTACAAGACCGCGATGGTTATCCCGCTTTTCTTGCCAGGAGAGTCTTTCCCTATCGACCGGTCCTCTATGATGATCTCAAGTGTTCCGAGGCCTTGCCACTGGTGACAGCAGACTTCCTTGCAAGATAGCTAGGACCATCGGAACACAAGGAACATTGCGAGCCTGTTTTGGGTCCTAACCATGGTCTATTGCCTTTAGGGGCGAGGTTATGTTTTATTCTGATCCAAGAAATCAGTTCGCAGTAAATGTCGATGATGAAGAAAATCGACACAGAGAGGAGCAAGACAAGCGTCTGATCGAGGCGTGGCAGAGGCTCCTTGATGAGCCATTGACGGACAAGAACGAAAAATCTGAAGAAGATTAGAGGCGAACCACGTCTGCAGAACCGACTTGTTCAATCAACTGGTCGTTTTCCAGAACGATAAACTCAGAGCGTTCGATCCCGATCGCCATCGGAGCGCCGGTCCGAGCGAGAGCTTGCCGCATCCGGGCCTGCCGATTCCGTTCGCGATAGTGGGTGTCGATCAATATCTTGGTCAGCCCGATCCCCGGGGCGGTCAGCACCTGGCCATCGTCACCGTTGCCCGCGATCATCGTGTGGCTCGCGATCATCGCGCCCGCGCTGGTTCCAAAGAAGCTGACTCCCTCGCGGAGTCGCTTTGGAAAGTACCAGCGCGCCCATCGCACTCCGAATCGGTCCATGAAGAAGTTCTGATCCCCACCGGGGATCCAAAAGCCCCGCGCGTCGGCCCATTCTTTGGCATAGGCCGAGAGTTTTTTGCGGTCGAACGATATATCATCGACCAGAACCACATTGGTGGCCCCGTTCTCGTTCAAGAGCTCAACCGAGCTGCGCGCGTTGGGTGGTTCCTCCCGAGTCTGGCCGAGCACGAGGATCTTGCGGTCCGGTCCACCAATCGCTTGAAAGAACCGTTGGACCATCTGGGGGGAGGTCTCTCCGCCCCCCGCCAAAATCAGGACACCAGGTTTCGCGAGACTCATCCCCAGCAGCAGGCTGATCATTTCTCAAGATTTTCTTTGAGGAACTGAATGCCCCGGCGGACGGCGTCAGCGACCTCTTTTCGGTCCATTGGGATCTCGTGGCGCATCTCGGGGATGATCACAGTTTCTCGCTTGACTCCGGCCTTAGCCAAGTTTTCATCCAGCCAGCGGGCCTGGTTGACGCTCACAAGCGGGTCCTTGTCGCCATGGAGCGTGAAGACTGGGGCATCCTTTGCGTCGATGTGGGTGACCGGGGAGGCGTTCCGCACGTCCTCCGCCGCTTCCTTGCGCGGCTTGCCCATCACGGCCTGAAACACCGGCTCAAAGATCGGGCCGAAATCGCGATTGAAATCGACTGGGCCAAAGATGTTGAAGACCGCCCCGACCCGGCTGGACTCTTGGGCAAAGAGCGAGGGCTTGGGATCGCGGGTGTCGGTGAATCCGAGAAGCAGGGCCAGGTGCCCACCGGCGCTCGCTCCGGCGGCGCCTATCCGCTTCGGATCGATCCCAAGCTTGCGGCTATTGGCTCGCACCCAGCGGACGGCGGTCTGCACGTCGTCGATCATCGACGGCCACTTGTTCTTGGGGGCGAGTCGGTACTGCACCGAACCCGCAACCATGCCCTGCTGAGCGATCATCCGGCCCAGGCCGTGCATCTCGGTTCGGTTTCCTCCCATCCAGGCTCCGCCGTGGACGAGGAGGACAAATGGTCGGCGCGCTTTAAAATCTTCGGCCGGGCGGAAGAGGTCGATCTTGAGCTCGACTTCGCCGACCTTGGCGTAGGTCACGTCCAATTCGGACTTCGGCCCTGCCTGAAAAGCGAGAGTCGCGGCGAGTGCGGTGAGCCACATATACAGGGAGTATGACGATTGAACCGGTTAAGGTTCCACCGCTATCGCACAAAAAAAAGAAAAGACCCCGGGGCCGGGGAAGGGCCACCGGGGCAAAGGCGCAGAGGGGATCAACCCAGCGCCTGATTCAAATCGGCGATCAAGTCGCCAACATTCTCCAGACCGATCGAAAGTCGAATGAAGTCCGCCGTGACCCCGGTCGCCAGTTGCTCATCGGGCGAGAGCTGCTGGTGGGTCGTGCTAGCGGGGTGGATCACCAGTGATTTGGCGTCGCCGATGTTGGCCAGGAGCGAGAAGATCTGCAACCGGTCGATAAAGGCCACGGCTGCGTCGTAGCCGCCTTGGATCCCGAATCCGACCAGTGCGCCATAAAGGCCGCGCTCGTGATACTTTGCCGCGGTGGCGTGGTCGCGATGACCAGGCAAACCTGGGTAGTTGACCCAAGAGACCTTTGGGTGCGAGGACAAGAATTCGGCGATCTTCTTCGCGTTTTCGCTGTGTCGCTCCATCCGAAGGTGAAGCGTTTCCAAGCCCTGCAAGAACTGGAACGAATTGAACGGAGAGAGCGCCGGACCCAAGTCTCGCAGCCCCTGAACGCGGGCCTTGATTCCGAAGGCGACGTTGCCGAGCCCGGGGAAGTCGCCAAAGACCTCCCAGAACTTCAACCCGTGATAGCTCGGATCAGGCTCGGTGAAGTTGGGGAATCGGCCCGAACCCCAGTCGAAGTTGCCTCCGTCGACGATCAGACCACCGATCGAGGTGCCGTGGCCACCGATGAACTTGGTGGCCGAGTGAATCACGACGTTGGCCCCGTGTTGAATCGGTCGAACCAGGTACGGCGTCGGGGTCGTGTTGTCGATCACTAGCGGGATGCCGTGTTCTTTTCCGATCGCGGCAACTTCGGCGATGGGGAACGTGTCGAGCTTGGGGTTGCCCACGGTCTCGCCATAGAAAACCTTGGTCTTGTCGGTGATGGCGGCTCGGAAGGCGTCGGGATCGCTCGGATCCACGAACTTCACGTTGATGCCGAGCTTGGGCAGGGTGTAGTGGAACAGATTATAAGTCCCACCGTAGAGCGAGGTTGAGCTGACGATCTCATCGCCGGCTTGAGCGATGTTCAAAAGCGCGAGCGTGATGGCCGATTGGCCGCTGGCAACTGCGATTCCGGCCGTACCGCCTTCGAGCTGGGTGATCCGTTGCTCCAGTACGTCGGTCGTCGGATTCATGATCCGGGTGTAAATGTTGCCAAATTCCTTGAGCGCAAACAGCCGGGCCGCGTGGGACGTGTCGTCGAAGACGTAGCTGGTGGTTTGGTAAATGGGGACCGCTCGCGACTTGGTGGTCGGGTCCACGGTTTGACCGCCATGCAGGGTCAGGGTTTCAAACTGGAGATCGGTTGGGGTCAGGGTTTTGCTCATTGGGGCTCACCGGCGGTTCAAATGACGACCGTCTGCTGAAAATTTTGACGGGGGAAGAACGGTGGTGATGAGCCGGACAAAAGAAAATCCGCCGAGTCGGTGAAAGAAACTTCACATCTTCGGCGGATCGGTTGTGGGGCCTTCTGAATGAAAGTGGCCGGTTCAATTATTGCGTGAGTAGTACTGCATTGGGACACGGGGAAGGGTTGTCGAAAGCACTCCAGTGAGCTGTACGGTCTCGGACATCGCCTTTCGGCATGCAGGACAGGTGCTCAGATGGCTGCTGATCGACTTGACCTCCGATTCCATCAGCTCATCGCAGATGTAGAGGTAGAGCATCTCGCAAACCTCTTCGCAGGTCATTCCCATATTTCCGGTACCCCAGGGGGTTTCCGAATAATTCACTTTGATCTCCCGTTTCGAAGTAAGACGCAGGTTTCGCTCAATTTGATCGAAAAAACCCAAACGTCAATCAAACTTCCTACTCTTAGTATTGCACAAACTTGAGCAAAATAGCTTCCTCAGGCGAGTGCTCCACATCTTCTATTTCGTCCAGAATCGCGTCTTCGGTGACAGTTCTAGGCGAGAATGTGGCCAAAACCGTGATAATGCTGGCACGATGTCCCAATCTGTCTGGACGGGATTCTGAGGGCGGACCCTCAGAGCGGGCTTGGCGTAGTCCGTGTGACACAGGCCCCAAAAGTCCCGTTGAACTCAATCCTCACCGCATTAATACCTGTCTTTTTTCAATCCCGGTATTCCTGTCACACAATAGGACGAAAGTCGCAATATCATAGTGGAGGCAACCGAGACCAAAACAGCCTTGAGCTTGAGGATCTTCGGTGCTGACATGGACTTTAAACGGCGTCCATGCCGAATGGGGAGTAGAAAATGAATAACCTGCCAGACGCGACTTTAGTCGCAAATTGGGCTCGCCAAACGAGCGAGGGAGATCTTCGTAACGCCGAGAATTTGGCGAACTACCTACGTCAACTTCTGGTCCGCCGCTTTTTGCAGCTCGGCCTCCAACACGAAGAATCGCAAGAGCTCGCCCAAGAGTGCTTGATCGACGTCCTTCAAAACCTTGCCAAATTTGATTCTGAGCGCAGCGCTCTCGGAACCTGGGTCTCTGGATTCGCTCGAACGGCGATCCGATCATGGCGCCGAAAGGAATATGGTCGGCGGCAATCTGAGATCACTTACGACGTGGCTCCAGAAGTCCCCGTTGCCGACAGCAATATCTCCGAGCTTGAAAACTCGATGAGTGCAACTCTCCGAAAGCTGAACGTCATCGACCAAGAGCTTCTGCACATGCGCTTCAACCTCGGCCTCAGCTTCGAAGAGATTGCTGAGCGCTCGAACCTCACCAGTGTCAATGCCCGAAAGCGCCTCTCCAGGGCTGTGGATCGACTCCGACGCGACCCCGAGTTGCGATCGGCGATGGGACTCTAAAACCTAAACTTCCTTCAACAGGATCCTAACGGACGGTCTTGCTTCGATGAGGAAGCAGGGCCGTCGGCCTTTTTGGGGGTCGACGAATCCACCCCCAAGACGCCACAAGAAAGCGCCCCTCCACGATGCTGTGGAGAGGCGCAGATTGGAAGAAGGCAACGAACTTTAGGTTAGTCGCCGGTGACGTCGAAATTGTTCGACAGAACGATGTAGTCGAAGATCGTGACGCTATCGTCTCCGTCCAGGTCGGCATTGGCCAGGTAGCCAGCGTCGCCCAAGAACAGGTCGAACGAACCCGACAGATCGATGTAGTCGAAGATCGTGACGCTGTTGTCGCCATCGACGTCGCCATTGGTCAGCGAGTAGGAACCGGCCGAACCAGCGTTACCGGCAATCGCGACCGAAGCGCCCTTTCGGAGCCAATGGCTTGCCTTCACCAGAAGGGTGTAGGTGCCATCAGCGAGGGATGCGGTCGGGACGTAGGTGAAGTTGCCGCTCGAGTCGAGGGTGGCCGTTCCGGTTTCGACGCTGGCGTTGCTCGAGTCGAGGATCTCGATATCGAGGTTTTGACCAGCGACCGCGCCGTTCCAGTCGTTCAGGGTCACCGAACCGGTGATGCCGGCCGGGGGAACGCCGTTGCGAACGTTGTCGATCCAGACGTTGTGCTGCTTCTGCAGAAGGCCTTCGCCATCCAGAGGAGTGAATCCGAATCCGCTGAGGCCGACCAGGTTGTTGTTGCTAAAAGAAGCAAGGACGTTGTTTCCGGTGATCGCGCGGAAGCTCAGGTTCGCCGTATTCGGCAGATCCCAAGTGATGGTTGTCCACTGGCCGGCTGGGACGACGAATCCGCCGCGTCCATTTCCGGAGGTTGCAACGGCGTTCGGGCCGCCAACCGGTCCACCTACGACTTCAATCTGACCCGTAGTCGGGCCCGACTGGCCGACCGAAATACCGGTCAGGTCCGACTCGCGAAGAACGAGGGCCACGCGGAGCGGCTCAACCGTATAGATGTCGATCGAAAGCGGCTTGGTGATGTCGATCGCTGGCACGCGCAGCGGGCTCGCGCCAAAGTCGGTAAAGGCTCGGAGCCAAGTGTCCGCTCCGTTCGTGCTTTGGTTGGGCTCGCCAGCGGTGAGGCCACCTGTGAATGACCATCGAAGGTTAAGCGCGTTGGACTGGTTTGCGCGAGCGGGCGGTTGACCCGCAGCAAACGTGATCGTCTGGTCCACGACGCGAATGGGGTTGCCGTTGGTTGTGCTCGTGACGAGGTTCGGATTGTCCCATCGGCCGACGTTCCGGTTTTGTCCAGAAGTTGCCGTGTCGATGGTGGCGAATGCCCATCGGTTGTCCAGAACTGGTGCAGACGTTGCACCAAGCTGGTTGTCGAAATCAAAAATCAGGGTCGCATTTGCAGCTGCGCTGGCCGCGACGGCGGTGAACACCAATGTTCGAAGTGCCTTCATATTGTTTAGTCTCCTCCCTTGTCGTGGGTATACGGTCCTGTCGCCATAAGGCGCAATCACCCCACCCTCCTTATTCTAACACCCCTTCCCGAACTCTGCGCTAGTAAGATCAACAGGATCTGGCTGGGAAGCTAAAAACAAGAAGCCGTGACAGGACTGCCACGGCTTTCTACGTCCTTTTTTTGCGAAGCGTGTTACTTCTTCACGAAAGCGAGGGTCGTCGATTGGCCTTGGACATCCGTCTTGGCTTCCAGTCGCTTTCCGTCCGCCGAAAGCTTGAAGACGAGGGCTCGCTTCAGGGCCTTGCTGGTGAGGGGTTTGCCGTCCATGGTGTGCGGGCTCAACGTCACTTGCGAGTCGGTCGCCTGAACGGTTCCGTCGATCACTTGGGTTTTGCCGCCGACCGACATGACTCCCTGGTAGGTTCCATCGGCCTTGATCGTAAGGGTCCAGTCAATACCAAGGTCGGTGCCTTTCTTCTTGGCCTCGGCCTCCTTCTCCATCTTCTCCAGACGAGGGTTGACGTAGGCATAGCTACCGGCGTATTTGGACGCATTGCCACTTGGGGCTACTCGCTGGGCCGGTGCCTCGGGAGTCTTGGGAAGTCGATCCTTGGGATCCGTCGGGGAGGGCTTGTTGCCCTTCTCGACCTCTTCGGTGTCACCGGCCGGCTTGCCTGCCGCAGCATCCGGCTTTGGTTGTTCGGTGGGCTTGTCGTTGCTGGGTGGCTGGGTCGGGTCCACCGACGGCTTGTTCGGGTCGGCCTTGGCGACCTCGGATCCAGCCGCAGCCGGGTCAGCCTTGCTCTCGGCATCTTTGGCCGCCGGAGCGCATCCTACTACGAGAAGAGCCGCAAGAGCCCCATAAATCCAAAATTTCTTCACACGCATCATCTCCTGACCTATTTTGTAACAAAAATTGGGGTCCCTTAGGTTTCCGACCCAAAGAACCCCAGATGTTTTACCAAACCGTCTCGATCGTGTAGGTCACTTTCTTGACTTCGTTGGCTCCGAGCTTGACGAGGAAGAGGAGGGTATCGCTGTCCACCTTCTCGAACTCCATGTTCTTCTGGGTGATGGTCCACTGTCCCCAGTGGCGCTCGATCACCTCCACGGTCTCCGGAGATTCCTTGCGGTTCCTCACCTCGATCGTGAAGGTCTCGCGGGCACCACGGATACTTCCGTTGGATCGACGGATCCATTCGAACTTCTCGCGCTTTCGCTCGGCCACGATGTCGAACGCCTTTCCGACGACCAGCGAGATCTTCTCGTCTTTCGGGGTGTGCTCGATCCGGTCTTCGCCCAAGAGTTGGAGTGCACCCGAACTATCGCGTTGGAAGACCTTGACGGTTCCCTCCGGGAGCGGCATCCCCATCCGATTTTCTTTCTTGTTCTGCAGCTCGATCCGGACCTGGGCCTTCAGGATTCCGGTGCCGATCTCTCCCTCCCCAGGCTGATAGCCGTAGTAGCCTCGCATCGGGTCGATGATCAGCCGCTTGGTGGCGGTGATGTCGGTGGCCTCGAGCAGCGAGACCTGCTTTTGTTCGTTTTGGGCCACGGTAGTCGGGCGACCTAGCGTGTAGAGGTGGTACTCGGCAAACTGCTCCTGCACCATGTCGGCCTTGGCCTGCATGGCCATGTTGGCTGGAGCTCCGGCGCGTCCGCCTCCACCGGGCATCCGGGGTTGGGCTCGGGCGACGTCTCCGGCAAGAAGCTTTAGCTTCGCATTTTCGAACGTGGCGCCCGAACTGTTCACCAGCGTCACCCAGCCCTTCAAGTCGCCCTTCTGTCCGTCTCGGTCGAGACTCATGACGTAGTCCGCGGTCCAGCTGAGGCCCTGGGTCAGGTAGCTCACCTCGACATTCTGTGGACCGGCCGAGTTCGTTTCGAGATCCCAGACCAAGGTTGGTCGGCTGACCATCCCCTTCGGCATATCGTCGACGATGATCTCGCCGGATGGATTGAGCAGGATCTCGCCCGAGTCCGCCTTCAGGACGATTCCGCCTTGGCCGGGGCTGCTGAGCAGGACTCCCTTGATGGTCCGTCGCTCGCCTGTCGGGCTGGTCTGGACGATGGTGATGCGACTTCCAACCGCCTTGTTGAGAATCGCCTGGGGACTGATGAGGTCAAAACGGTAGTTTTGCTCCACGACGGAGATCGAGCCGGGCTTGGTCAGGCTCTTGATCCCGACCGAGTTGGTTTCGATTCTTTGGGCGACGTCTTCGACGGAGATCGTCTGCCGACCGGCACGCAACTCGAAGCTTCGCGTCTCCTTGACAAGTCCAAAGCCCTGGTTGTAGATGGTTAGCTCCACCGATGATGGGGCCGATGCGACCAAAGCCGCGATGATGGGTAACACGCTCATTCTGGGTGAACCTCCTAGGTTTCGAGCATTGGACGCCCGATGTTCTGGAAAGGTATCACCGGGCGGACTTCTGTCCCATCTCGACCGGTCAGGGAAGGAGCGCTGCGATCCGGTTGGCAACTTCCTCGGCGCTGAGTCCAAAGGTCTCCAGTCGATGGGCGTCAGGGCTCATCGTCAGGGGGGAATCCTCGCGGGTGTAGTCGCGATGGTCCCGTTCGCTGATCATTCGCGTGAGCTCGCTCACGTCCTCGCGACCCAGCTCGAGGCTTCGGCGTTTGGCGCGCTCTTCGAGGCTGGCGGTCAAGAAGACCTTCACTGTGGCGTGGGGAGCCACCACGGTGGTCGTATCTCGGCCCTCCAAGATCCAATCTCCGGTCTGGATCAGCTCCTTCTGCCGAGCGACCAGGACTTGACGCAAGGCCGAGTGGGCACTCAGGGCACTGGCCAGCTCGCTGATTTCCGGAGTGCGGATCAGGCTCGTGATGTCCTCTCCGTTCACCAGAACCGGCTGCGGGTCCCCGTGGCCAAAGGTGATCTCCGCCTGTTCGGCCAGTCGGGCGGCCTCCGCCCCGTCTTCGGGTTGAAGCCCGGCCCGGGTTGCCAGCAGTGCCACGGCTCGGTACATCGCCCCGGTATCCAGGTATCGCAGTCCGAGGCGGCGGGCAAGGATCTTGGCGACCGTGCTCTTGCCGGCTCCAGCCGGGCCGTCAATCGCAATCACTCGGTTCATCGCGGGACCCCCTGTAGACTTTTCATATCCTCGAAAAAGGTGGGGTAGCTGGTGAGGACGCTATCGGCATGTTCGATGGTCGTGCTCCCCGTGGCGATCATCCCGGCGATGCTGAAGGCCATCGCGATTCGGTGATCCCCCTCGGCATCGATCGCGGTTCCGGTCAGCGGAGTCGGTCCGGAGATGACCATGCCGTCCCCTGTGGTCTCGACTTGAGCCCCCATGTTTCGCAGCCCATCGGCCACGACTTGGATGCGGTCCGACTCCTTGACCCTTAGCTCTCCGGCATCTCGGATGACGGTCTCGCCATGGCACTGGGTGGCCAAAACGGCAAGGACGGGAATCTCGTCGATCAGCCGGGGCACGAGGTCACCGCTGATCGTGAACGGCCGCAGATCCTTCGATGACCTAACGATCAGATCTCCAGTGGGTTCTCCGAGCTCTTCGGGGCCTGGTTCGTGCTCAACCTGGGCTCCGGCTTGTTGGAGCACCTCCAGAATCCCTGTCCGGGTGGGATTGGTGCCGACTTCGGTGAGCCGGATCTCCGAGCCAGGGATCAGAGCTCCGGCCACCATCCAAAAGGCGGCGCTGCTGATGTCGGCCGGGATTTTCATTCGGAAACCTTCGAAAACTTGGAACGGTTCGAGCTTAGAAGTCAGAGGAGAGACGCGCTGGATCTGGACGCCCAGTGCTGTCAGCATTCGCTCGGTGTGGTCGCGGCTCGGGTGCGGCTCATGGACGGTTGTCGGCGTGCTCGCACGCAACCCGGCGAGCAGTACGCAGCTCTTGATCTGAGCGCTGGCGACGGGCAAGGTGTACTCGATCCCAACCAAGTCGCGCCCCGAAATCCGTAAGGGAGCCGTATCACCTTCGACGGTCGCTCCCATCAGGCGGAGCGGTTCGGCGATTCGCTTCATCGGTCGGCGGGAAAGCGAGGCGTCTCCAACGAGGGTCGCTTCCATCGGCCGAGAGGCCAATAGTCCCGATAGAAGGCGCATGGTCGTTCCGCTATTGCCGCAGTCTAGGGGTCTCTGAGGGGCCATCCATTCATTGACCGGGAGGAGGGTCCATACCGGCCCATCGGCCCGGTGTCGGAGTCCCATAGCGTTAAGGCACTGCAGGGTGGAGAGGCAGTCCGCTCCCGTGAGAGGGTGGAGGACCTCGCTGGAGCTCCGGGCAGCCGCGGCGAGCATAAAGGCCCGGTGGGTCAGTGATTTATCCGAGGGCAGACGCAATTCACCGCGCAGGGGGCCTGCGGCTTGGACCTCAACTCTCATGACCGCATAGTGTACTAGCGCTTGTGGCTTGCGGCCCGGCGGATCTCGTCGGCGATCTCGCTACCGTTGCCTTCTTCGAGCGTCGACCGGATCCCATCGAGGTATTGCTGAAGGGCTTCCAACGATTCGAGCACCCTCCCGCGGTTGTGGATCAAGATTTGTCGCCAGAGATCCGGCTCGGTGCCTCCAACGCGGGTCAGGTCGGCCCAACTGCCGGCCGCGACCTCGGGGTGGTCGAGGTCCGCGCTCATGCAAAGCAGTGCATTCGCGAGGATATGGGGCAGATGGCTGAGGGCGGCTACGTGGCGGTCGTGGCTGTCCGGATCCATCTCGACCGGATGCGCGTCGAGGGCAAAGACGATCCGCTTCACCAACCGGAGTGCCGCCGGATCAGTCTCCTCTTGGGGAGTCAGGATCCACTGGCAATCGGTGAAAAGGCCGAGCTGGGCCGACGCGTGGCCGCTCTCGTGGTGCCCGGCCATTGGGTGTCCACCCACAAAGCGGGGCAAGAGGGAAGCGGGTACCGCGTCGACGATCGATCGCTTGACGCTAGAGCAGTCGGTCAGAAACGGTTTCTCGCTCAGAAGCGGCTCGATCTCGGCCAGGATGCGCACCGTGGAGTCGGGCGGGGTGGCGAGGATGATCAGGTCCACGTCGGCCAACTCGGAGAGATGGTCCACCGAACCGGAAATCCACCCCTTCTGACGGGCGGCCGCAACTGCCTCCGGGGAGGTGTCGAATCCCAGGACCTTGCTCGGCAAACAGGATTCCATCAACCCCGCTGCAACGGAGCCTCCGATTAATCCCAGTCCAATGATCCCGACTACCAAATGATCCCTCTCCTGCGAACCAATACCAGCCCTAGGCTTCGACGAATTCCCAAACCGTTTTGTTCCTGGAAATTCAGCGAGGTTGCCAGCCTTTCGGACGCGCGGCACGGAGGATGCTGAGGGCTCTTTCAGCCTCTAGGAATCCGACCCCCCGGGGTTGGGGCAACTCTGGATCAAAGAACGTACGAGTTCCATAATCGGTTGCATCGGGCTCGGGGATGAGGTCGGGAACGGGGATTCCGCCTAGTGTAAGGATCGCGGCCACCCACATTCGCGGGACGGTGCTGAGGTTGTATCCACCACCCCCGGTCGCGCAGATGGGCTTGCCCAGATCGCGGATCGATTCCACCGCCCCCAGCCACTCTTGGGCCGAAACTTGGAGCCGAGCCAAGGGGTCGTCGAAGTGGGGATCCGTTCCCATTTGCAGCACGATCGCCCCCGGATCGAACTCTTCCAGCAAGGGGATGATCCCCCGGCGAAAGGCATCCAGCCAGATGTCTCCTGTCGTTCCATTGGGTAGGGGGATATTCACCGTCGTCCCGGCCGTTCCGGTTTCTTCGGCTCGGCCCGTCCCCGGATAAAAGCCAGGACTCATCTGGTGAATGGAGCAGGTCATCACGGCCGGGTCGTCGGCAAAGAGGGCCTCGACGCCGTCGCCATGATGGACGTCGATATCGACATAGGCCACCCGGTCAAAGCGCTCTCGCAGCACCGAGCAGGCTAGGGCGACATCGTTAAATACACAGAACCCACTCGCATTTCCGCGCTGGGCGTGGTGGAGTCCTCCTCCGATCCCGAACGCCAGATCGGCCCCGTCCCGAACGGCCTCGGCCGCACGGATACTCCCTCCGACATAGGCAAGCGAGACCTCATACATCCCGATGAAGGAGGGAGTATCGCCAGGGCCGATTCCATATCGAGCCGTAAACCCGCCCGGAAGGTGGTCCCCGCCTCCGGCCATCTTGACCGCGTCTACATACTCCTTGGAGTGCAAGCGGAGTACATCGGCGTCAGAAGCCAATCCGGGGTCGATCAGGTCAACCTCGGCGCAAGCGGCCAGGAGGCTCATCGTTCGCTTGAGCCGCTCGGGCCGCAGGGGGTGTCCATGGCCAAAGTCGTACTCCATGATGCGTGGGTGATAGAAGAAATTGGGGACCGTGGCCATGGGCTTGGGTTCTGGTATACCCCTGCCGTGCCGTCATTCCGCTCCCTCGAAGAGCTCAAGCCGTACTACCGGAATCCTCGCTGGGATGTGCTGGTGAACCTGCCCTCGGGTGTTCGCCGAGCTCTGGATGTCGGTTGTGGAGCGGGTTCCTTTGGTCTGCTCCTCAAGAGCGACCAAGGGTGCGAAGTTTGGGGCATCGAGATCGAGCCCGAACCGGCCGCATTTGCCGCCGAACGATTGGACCGTGTGGATGTCGGCGACGCGATCGAGGTCTTGGCGACTTATCCAGACGCTCACTTTGACCTCGTCACCTGCAACGATGTCTTGGAGCACCTCGCTTGGCCCGACCGCGCGGTGAAAGAGATCGCCCGGGTCTTGCGGCCAGGGGGGACCCTCGTGGCCTCGCTCCCAAACCTCCGGTGCTGGAAACCGTTCATGAAGATCGTCAAGGAGGGTGACTTTCCTCAAGACGATAGCGGGATCTTCGACCGCACTCACCTGCGCTGGTACACCAAGAAGTCCATCCCCCGGCTTTTCGAGGGCAGCGGTTTGGTCCTCCAGCGTCTGGAAGGGATTAACCCGATGTATAGCCGCACCTTGCGGATCTTGAACCTGGTCACACGGAACCGCTGCGACGACTGCCGGTTCCTCCAATTCTTTGTCTTGGCGATCAAGCCCGACCAGAACGGGTAGTAATGGAGGTGATGACCGTTTCGGCACCCTTAACCGGATGGGCCAGCTTTCGCGCCTACCTGGAGATGATCAAGTTCGAGCACTCGATCTTCGCTCTCCCCTTCGCCATGGTGGGAATGATGTGGGGCTCGGTAGCGGCCCGCGATTCGCTCTGGCCGGGGTGGGAAAAGTTTGGATTGATCGTTCTGGCGATGGTCTCGTGCCGAAGCGCCGCGATGGCCTTCAACCGGATCGTGGACCGGCAGATCGACGCCAAGAATGCTCGGACAGCCATCCGGGCTATCCCAGCTGGGATCCTGGGGCTGCGCCAAGTCCACCTCTTTTTTGCCGGGTCGGTCGGGCTATTTCTCGTCGCGGCCGCGCTTCTCAACCCTCTGGCCCTGGCTCTCTCTCCGGTGGCCCTGTTGGTCACTCTGGGATACAGCTACACCAAGCGCTTCACCCCGCTCTGCCACCTGATTCTCGGCCTGAGCCTGGCCATTGCCCCGGCCGCGGCCTTCATCGGAGTCACGGGGACGCTGGACCCCCGGATCTTGTCCCTCGTCTTCGCCGTGATGGGATGGACGGCGGGTTTCGACATCCTGTATAGCCTCCAAGACGAAGAGTTCGACCGGCGCGAGGGACTTTATTCGATGCCGGTGTGGTTGGGTCGAGTCAAGGCCCTCTGGGCGAGCCGGTTGCTCCACGCCTTGACCGTCGGTCTGCTGATCTGGACGGGATTTCTTTGGAGTCTTGGGCCTTTGTACTTTGCCGGAGTTGCGGTTGCCGCCGGTCTACTCCTCTATGAGCAATCCTTGGTGAAACCGGACGATCTGAGCCGAATCAACCTCGCATTTTTCACTCTCAACGGCTGGGTGTCGCTCGGATTCTTCGTGTTTGCGCTGCTCGATGGGGTGCTTTCGTGAGCCACCTTTTGGGCCGAACCAACCGGATCGTTCCCCGGATCTGGCTCAAGCCCATGCTCCCAGAACTGGGACTCTCCGAAACCTGGATCGAGGGTATGACGAGAGCGCTGCTCACCTCAGGAACGATCCTCGATATCTCGGCCCAGCCTGGTCTTTGGGGCTCGCACCTTCGCGGAGAAGAGGTGCGGATCCTACGGGTGGGGGCGGACTATTTACCCAGGTTGAGAGACCCCCAGGCGGCGGCCGACCAGACTCAAGCCGAGCTCATCGAGACCCTGAGCGTCATCGGGCGGCCAAAACTCGATTTTTACGTTCTGCGGCTGACCCGCCCGTGCGAGGACAACGTTCTCGACGCCGCGCTGATGTCTCTCGAAGAAGCTCGACAAGACGGACTCCTAGGACACTTTGGTCTTCTCGCCGCGGAAACTAGCCTCGCCACCCTATCCAACTGGCAGTTCCGGGATGCCTTCGAGTTCATGCTCATCCCCCGTAACCAGAGCCGCCACGCCGTGTACGACGAGCTGTTGCCGATGGCGAAAAGTCGAAGGGTTGGGATCGTGACCACGGACCCCTTGGAGGGCACCTGGGGCCCGGAATCGGGAGAAGTCTTGACCCAACTCAGCGCCGAACACCCTGTTTTGGTGCCCGTATCGAGTCCCGAAGAGATTAGCGCGGCTTTGGCCGTGATGGGATCCTCGCCCGCCCCGTCGCCGTGAGTCGATTCTGACTGAGGTGAACCGACTGGAGGTCCACCGCGCCATCCAGCTTGAGGTCCCGGTCGAGATCGACGACGGGGTTGAGCGTCTGCAGGAGCGCCTGAGCCGTGCTGAGCGGAACCCGCTGGCCATCGAGCCAGACCCGTGGCCGCACGAGCTCAATCCGCCGGCCGTCGGGGGACTCTAGCTCGGCGATCACCTTGAACCGGGCCTTAATGACGATGAAGTCGCCCGCGCCCTCGACGATCACCTTGCCCGCCCGAAACTCAACCCGCGCCTCGGTGATCTCTCGGAACCGGCGCGTGATCCAAGGGCCGAGATCTTCGGCCAAAAGGGTCACCGTTCCCGTTCCTTCGCCGCTGCGGGTCAGGCGGATCTGACCACGGCTCAGCGCGAGTCCGAGGTCGTACCGACAGTCGGGGATCGTGGCTCGGAGCGATTCGACCCGGAGTCCGGCCAATCGGAAATCTCGAAGCTCCAGCCGAAGCTCCCGCACACGGCCGCGACCAGGACGTTCGGGTTCAGTGTAGAGCGGAAGCCCATTGGTGGAGAAGCTCCGGGCCAAGATCTCGGCCGAGAGCAGATCCCCCGAAGCGCCATTGATCGGACCATTTGGAACTGCTCGGACCCGGATATCGATGGCGTCGCCGGTGAGTTTGGAGCGGAGATCATCGGCCGCGCGGCGCTCGAAGTCGTGCACGACCTTGGACCCCGCGCCCAAAGCCAAACCTAAACCTAGCAGAAGCTCGATGACCGCCAAAAGATTGAACCAGGTACCTTGATAGGATCGTAGAACTAGGGGATTCGCAAGGACGCGGTCTCCACTTCTTCCACGCTTATGAATGATATTGCCGCCCCCGACAGTATGGCGGAGTCCGTACTTTCAGGCTACCGCCTTCTCCGAGAAACTTGCGGCCGAGTAAATGTCGGTGGTCGACACGCCGTCGTCCTCACCGGCGAAGATCGCAAAGGATGGCTCCAGGGTCAAGCGACCAACGACCTGCGCCACCTCGGACCCGGCTCCTATATTCCGTTTTGTCTCTGCTCCGCGACCGGCCAGATCGAGGGGATCTATGGACTCTGGGGTCTTCCTGATCGGCTGATCTTGACCGCCGAAAAGCAAGCCGTGGACGTGCTGCTTCACCGGGTGGAGAAGATGGTCATCTTGGAAGAGGTCCATGCTTCGGTTGACGAGTATGCGATCATCAGCCTGCAGGGTCCCCAGGCCACCGACCGGCTTCAGGAATTTGTCCCGAACCTGCCTTCACTGAACTCGGGTGAAGGCGAGATCGACGGGGAAGAGGTGATCGTCCTGCGCAGCAACCGGACCGGTTTTGGCGGCTGGGCCGTTTTGGTTCGACCTGGCGGCGCGGCGCAGGCGAAGCTTGAGGCCGCCTTTCCGCTGGTCGACGACCTCGCCTTCCAGATTGCTCGGCTTGAGGCTGGCATCCCCGTCTACGGCGTGGACACGAACAGCCGCACCCTTCCGCCCGAACTCGGCAGCGCCTTTGAAAACAGCCACGTGAACTACAAGAAGGGCTGCTATATGGGCCAAGAAGTTTTGATGCGCCTGCACAGCCGGGGCCACACCAACCAAACCTGGATGGGGATCTTTTGCGATGGGC
>DDSL01000064.1 GCA_002343825.1 Chthonomonas sp. UBA2391 | reverse complement strand
TAGTTGTCCATGTCGAAAGCGGGTCGATTTTTCGAGATGATCGAGCGAGGTTCTGTTTGACGAGCCGCATCGTCGCGGAGGGCACCGCTTGCTTCACGATCGCCATAGCCCCTGCGACGATCGGGGCGGCTCCGCTAGTCCCACCAAAGCCGTTCGTAAAGTCGCTGTTGGACATCCCACCATATCCGGGCGAGCCGAGCAAGTCGGTGGTCGTCAACCCTCTCGAGCCGGATTCTTTGCTGGGAGCGGTGATGAAGACGCTTGCTCCGGGGCTCGAACTTGGGCCGAACGAACCGGCTTTTCCATCCGCGCCCATCGCGGCGACTGTTAAGGTTTCAGGGAGATTATTGAGCTCCTTAAAAACGGTCTGAAAAGTAAAGTCGTTCCCTGCTGAGAAGACGTGGAGGGTGCCCGCGGCCGCCGAGTCTCGGATAGCCTGGGCCGCTAGAGGATCGGGAATGAACGGTGCGCCAGGCCCGTAAGAGTGGTTTTTCACGGAATAGCTGGGCGAGGCCCCGGTGCTCCGAAATCGGATCGCGTCGGCGTGGATCGCCGCCGTCACTGGGAATCCAAGGATCCGAAGACCACCGAGTCGCGCGAAGGGCGCGACGCCGGTCACTCCATAGGAGTTACCTCCGCGTGCCGCCGCCAGTCCCGCTACGGGGGTTCCGTGGGTGTCGAAGTTGCTCGGACTCGGGTCTTGAATCTGGAGGCCCCAATTCCAGCTATCGGCGATCGAGAAGTTCGGGGCGAGGTCGGGGTGGGCCCACTGAAGTCCGTCATCCAGGATTCCGATCAAGACGTTTTGGCCCGTGAGGCCCTTGGCCCAAGCGGGAGTCACGTTGATATCTCGGTCGGGATTCTCCGAGTTATTGAGGTGCCACTGACCGGTCGTCGCGTTGGTCAGAGGGAAAAAGGGGTCGTTTGGAACAAAGTTATCGGGCCTGAGTGAGATCAGAGAATTGGGTTCCGCAGCCTCGACCCCGGGTAGCTGACGGAGCGCCTCGGCGAGACTGGCCGACCGATCGGCAGGGAGCCGCGTCGCGAAGACGTGGATCGTGGAATCCGAACGAAAGGTCCACAGAAAGTCCAACCCGAACTGCCGCGCGAAATCGAGGGGAGGGGTGGCGTCCTTAAAGTCCACCACAATCTCGGCGAGAACAGTGGAACCGATATCGCTTCCAAGCAGCCTTTGGCTACCCGGGAGTTGGGTCCATCCAGAGCAAGTCATTACTGCGACTGCGGTGGCGGTAGTCAAAGGTCTCACTTTCTTCATGATTGTCGAACGGGTCAATCCAAAGGTCCAAGGGCCCCAGATGGAAGATATTGTACAAGTGAAATCCCTCACCGACAGGACTTCTTCCCCGCAATTCCGGTAAGAGTTGTGGGGAAGCGGTCAGGTTGAGACGGTCTCTCGGGGTTTAAAAGTCGAGAGTCCCGTCATTCCCGGGAAGGGATTCGGTTGCTGGTACTGATCAATCTCCTTGTAGGCCGAAGTTCTGGCTGAGGATGATGTAGTCAAAGATCGTGACCTCACCATCTCCATCGAGGTCGGCATTGGGATCCGTCGCCGAGGAACCCACGAGCAGCCCGAAGTTCTGGCTGAGAAGGATGTAGTCGAAAATCGTGACCTCATTGTCGCTGTCAACATCGCCATTCCGTAGCGTAAAGGTGCGGCTCGTAGTGAGGCTGGCGGTCAGGTTGACACCGTTGATCCTGCGCCGGAGCCAGTGTCCGCCGGTAACGGCAATGTCATAAGTGCCGTCGACGAGTTCGGGGTTCCATGTGAACCTACCGGCGCTGTTGAGATTGAGAGTAGTGGTCGCCGAAGCGGTTGTCGATCCTGGTCGGAAGACCCTGACCTCGACGTCTTCAGCATCCACATTGCCCAAAAAGTCGCCCAATACCACGGTCCCGTTGATGTTCTGGCGACCGACCCGCTGGCCCATATTCACCACAAGTCGGGCGTTAATAACGGTTCCAGACCCGGGAGAATAGGCGTCGAAGATCTCGGCAGTCCAGGTGCCCCCGGCAGGTTCGCCCCAGAAGGCGTTACTGAGGAAAGTCCAAGCCATATCTGCGGCCCAGTCGCTCCCGGACCGAATGCAGACTCGGGATTGGGTTCCGCTTGGGCTGGTCACAAAGATTTGCAGGTCTCCCCGCCTTGGATGGTCCACATTGACCGTAAGAAGCACATCCTCCACTCGGCCCGACGAGGAAGGATTGGTGAACTTGATGCTTTTCGGAATGGAAGAATTTACTGGAATCGGCCCCCCAGACACCAAACCAGAATCGTAGACTGTGCGGGCGGTGGCTCTTGGGTATTGGAAGCTAGCGAGCGTCAGGGCGCTGGCGTCAATCAACCCGAACCCGTAGTTTTGGTTGAACCGAAGTCCGCCCGCGTTGAGCTTCCAGCCTCCATCCGAACTGGTGGTGGCGTCATCGGGATCAACAATCCGGGAAGTCCGGGCCAGGTTGTGCTTGACGATCCTCGATTCCGCCGAGGGATTGACTTCCCTAACGAGGGCAAGAATGCCGGCCACGAGAGGCGCCGCAGAACTGGTTCCGCCAAAGAGGCTCGTGTAGTCCATCTGATCCGTGATACCGTTGTATCCGGGGGTGCCCATACGATCAGTGGTGGTGACTCCCAAAAGCCCCTCTGAGCTGCTCGGAGCCGTCACGAAGACGTTTGACCCGAAGCTGCTGTAGTCGCTAAAGACTCCTTTTTCGCCGAGCGCTGCGACCACGATGGCCCCAGTCTGATTCAATTGTTCTTGCTTCGCCGAGTCTTGGGTCGTGGCCCCTCGAGAGTTTCCGGCGGAAAAGACGTGGAGGGTCCCCGCCGAAGCAGATTCCGCCACGGCGGCGACGTTGAGATCGTCATTGAAGAAAGGCGATCTGTAGCCGTAAGAATGATTCTTCACCCCATAAGCTCGAAGGGCTCCTGAACTTCGATACTTGACCGCATCGGCAAACTGTGCCGTGGTGCTCTCGCCGAATTCCAATTTCAGGCCACCGACCCGAGCAAACGGCGCGGCCCCTGTGACCCCGATCGAGTTACCGCCCCGAGCAGCAGCGACTCCGGCCACAGAGGTTCCATGGCCTTCAGTAGCCAGCGTCGGCGAAGGGTTCTGACTGTTGGTGACCCAATTGAAGCTGTCAGCGAGCGAAAAATTCGCCACCAGATCAGGGTGGATCGCCTCTAAACCGTCGTCAATGATCCCGATCAGAACCCCTTGTCCGGTCAAGTTCCTAGCCCACGCCGGGACAATGTTGACGTTAAACATCGAATTGTGGAGGTGCCACTGCTTGGCCGATCCGCTGCCCACGAACAGGGGATCGTTCGGAAAGAAATTAAGGGGCACCACCCGGCTGATCTCGACCGGATCGGACTGCAAGACTCCCGGAACGGCGCGAAGGCGGATCGCAATCTCATCCGTTTCGGCCGCCGGACGCTGGGTGATAAACACATGGTGCTGTGGATCGCTCCGGAATGTGTCATGAAGCCGCATCCCATTTCTTGCCGCGAAAGCGTGTGGGTCGATTCCCAATTCGAGTCTAACGGCCACCTGGGAGAGCACCACACGAGGGGCAGAAGTAAGAATCCGGTGTTCTCGAGTGCTGTCATCCTCAGCTGGTAGGTTTGGCAATCCAAACTGGGCCGACACTGTGTGCCCGGCGACAACGAACATCGAAATGATCCAAACTTTCATGGACTCAAACCCTGTTCCCCAAAGCGGGGATGCTTCTCTCAGCAACTTGAGCGGTAGTCTACTGTTGAAGCTCAGCAAAAAAGAACCCAATCGGAGGGAAAACCTTGCGGAAGTTAGTTTTTGTTTGGGAGCCTTATCCCTGAATGAGAGAGATCTCGCCGGACGCGACCCGGCCCCTGAACCAATGAATCGAACGAGTAGAAGTGATCTTTGACGCAAGAGCTCGGCTAGCTGGGGTACACACGGGAGGGCGATCTCGTAGTATCGCAAAGCACCTATGGCAGCGTTGGAGCAAACGGAACTCGTCACGATCACGATCAACGATGTGGAACTACAGGTTCCCAAAGGCGAGTTGATCGTCGAATCGGTGAAGCGGCTTGGGCTTGAGATCCCCATCTTTTGTTACCACCCGCGGATGAAGCCGGTGGGGATGTGCCGGATGTGCCTCGTCGATGTGGGCTACAAGCAACCCGATGGCAGCGTCCGAAAGATGCCCAAGCCCCAGGCCGGTTGCACCCTCCCCGCCGACAACAACTTGGTGATCTACACCGACACCGAGCAAGTTCACCGGGATCGAAAGGGCGTCCTCGAATTCCTCCTGATCAATCACCCGCTTGACTGCCCGATCTGCGACCGAGGAGGCGAGTGCCCGCTCCAGAACAACACTTTGGCCTACGGACCTAGCACCAGCCGGTTCATCGAGGTCAAGCGGCACCTGCCCAAGGCCTATCCGCTCAGCAAATACGTCACGCTTGACCTAGAACGCTGCATCCAGTGCGGCCGATGCGTTCGCTTTACCGAAGAGATCTCTGGGGACGCCAATCTCGCATTCCGATTCCGAGGCGCTTCGATGCAGCCTTCCACCTTCCAGCTCCTCGATTTCGAAAGCCGCTTCAGCGGTAATGTCATCGAGATCTGCCCGGTCGGAGCGCTGACCAGTAGTAAGTACCGGTTCCGAGCTCGACCCTGGGATCTGGAAACCAAGTCGGCAATCTGCACCAATTGCAGCAATGGCTGCAACATCTGGCTCGACCACCGAGCGGGTAAGGCCGTCCGCGTCAATGGACGCACCAACGAGGCGGTGAACGAAGAATGGACCTGCGAC
>DDSL01000105.1:211-6738 GCA_002343825.1 Chthonomonas sp. UBA2391 | reverse complement strand
GCGTTTAGCCTCTCCCATCGCTCCCCAACCGCTCTCCCAATGCTCTTCGCAATCCAAGCAAAGTCCCGGGACCTGGTCGAACGTCCGATAGACTAAGACCATGAAGACCATCACCGCTTTTGGATTGGGCGCGCTGGCCGCGACCCTGACTTTGGGTTGGCAGGACCGCAGCAATATCCCTCAGCCCAAGCCCTCCGACCCCAACGCCAAGGTCGAGACCTTCTCTCCGTATGGACCGCTCGGTTTCTCGGGACTTGTGAAGGGCTTGCAGGCCGAGACCTTTTTGGTCACGTTCCGCCCGCGAACCGACATTAGCGATGACCAAAAAGTGCCCCAAGGCGAAATCGACGGCTTCCGCAACCGCCTCGTCCTGCAGCGGCGAGCGCTGGTCACCGCGGACGTCGGGCGCGGACCCGATGAAGTCTGGATCGTCTGGGCCAAAGATGAATCCGAGCTTAAGGCGCTGATCGAGACCGAACCTCGAAAGGCCAAAAAGCTCGCCGAGGCCAGTTGGGTCAAGCTCCAGATCACCGGCGACTCGACCATGGAGCCAAGAAAGCCCCAGGATTTCAACCCCGGATCTGGCCCCCGAAACGACCCTCCCAAGGCCCCCGGCGAAAAAAGTGAAAATTAGTTCTGCAAAGGACAAGATTCATTCGTACAATGCATATCACCCGCAATCTCGCGGGCGATAGTGCTCCCCGCCCAGTGGGGCAAGGGGTGACGAGAAATCATGAATCGAAGGTCCAAAGCATTTACTCTCATCGAACTGCTGGTGGTGATCGCGATCATCGCGATCTTGGCCGCCATCCTCTTCCCGGTCTTTGCCCAAGCAAAAGAAGCCGCCAAGAAAACGACGGCTCTCAATAACGTCAAGCAGTCCGGTGTCGCATGCGTTCTCTATTCCGATAGCAACGACGACACCTTCCCTCTCGCGCATAACTTCGATGCCTCCGGGCGCCAGATGTCGGGCCCGCCCGACTACCGTCTCTGGGCCGTTCCGGCCGGATGGGGGGTCAACTCGGCCTTCCGAAACGAGGACGCCGTCGCTTGGCACAACTCGGTTCAGCCGTACGCAAAGAACTACAGCATCTTCCAAAACCCGAGCGGAAACACCTACACCGCCGGCTTCAACTACAGCACTGCCCCCGGTAACCTTCCGATCGTTGCCTTGAGTGCCAACGGGCTCCTCAACTCCTACCCCATGGGCAACGTCGCGAGTCCGAGCCAGCTCTGCATGTTGTGGTGGGGGAACGGGAAGGAGCAGTACCGCGGTTACGGCTACACCAGCCCCTATCTGCGGTGTCGCGGCAGCGGACCCTGTGTCTTTAATCCGAGCGGTTTGCCCCAAACGACTGGAAATTCTCAGGCGCTGACCGGTCGGCAGGATACGTACGAATTCACCTTCGTCCCGCAAAACGACACGACTTGGGTACTAGGAGAAGGCTTCAGTTACGTGGCCGTCGATAGCTCGGCGAAGTACGTTCGGCAGCCCGGCCGTGGCCGCAATAACGGCAGCTATAGTCAGCCCGGCTACGAGTATCTCGATACCTTCCAGCGCAATGGCCAAACCATCTCGGGGGTTCCTGGCAACATCGACTTCCCAGCCCGATGCGTCGCCTCCACCGGTGGACCCCACTACCTCAGTTGGTTCCGCCCCGATTCGACCTTCGAGTACGAATTTGGAACCACGGGCGACAATCGGCGGTGCTTCCGATGAAGCGCTTTCTGGTGCTCTTGATCGGGGCCTCTGTTCTGGCGTTGGTCGCGGGTTGTGGAAGCAAGGAAGCGGACTCCAGCGTCGGGACCGACCTTGGGAAGCAGGGGAACTATTCGAAGGAAGAAGCCGCCGCCGCCCAACCCAAACGCGGCGGATCTGGAGAATAGTTGCAGAGTCTCTTGATCACGCTGACCAATTGACAATAAAAGTAACCCCCAGCTCACCGCAGTTAGGTGAGATGGGGGTTGTGTCCTTACGATCTAGATTCGTTAGCCGCCATCCTTGGATTGATCGGCCTGCATGTTTGCGCCCTTTCCTTCTCCAGGAACTGGCGCGCCCTCAGGTAGGTTCTCGATCTTGACCTCGCCCTCTAGTTTGGGTGTGTCATCTTTAGGAGCGCCGCATCCAGCCAAAACGAAGGGGACTCCGATGAGGAGCATGCAGAAGCGGGTCAGTTTGTGCATTGAGTTGCAGTTCCTCCATCAACGAAGACCGCACTATCTGCGGTGGCGCCATCCCAATCCGGACGGAAGAGGTACGGGTGACATCCTCCCGGGCCCCAGTACCGACCACAGGGAAAGTTTCCACGATATCGAGCCCACGGATCAACTCGCGGGTCGGTCCGTTGGGTTGCTGGGTTGTTGCCGATCGCAACTCGGCGGCTCTTTGCACTCGTGTCCGCCATGACGAAAATGATGCTACCGGAGTACAGATCGACGCCCGAGTTGGAAGTGTTGGTCGTATAGCCGCTCGTCCCACCATTTCCGGTCGCACAGGTGGTTCCTGAGGACACATAGGTGCATGGCTGGGAAGCAGTGTCGCAAACCAACCACGGGGAAGCATAGCCGTACCCGTAAAGCGCTCGCTTTCCGTGACCATGCCAGAAGACCGGAACCGTTGACGACGAGGCCATCGCAGAACCGCTGAAGGCATGAATCAGACCGTTATACGTGTAGCTGATCGCGGGAAGCCCGGCGGGCTGGGGTGTCGTTGGGCCGTAAAAGCCGCTTGTCCGGATGATGTTCCCATTCGGCTCGTTCAGGATCTGGGTGTTCTTGGCATACGGCTGAATGCTGTTCATGACGAAGGTATTCGCCGCATCTCGTTTCCAGGCTGGTTCGGCCGTACCCAGCTGACTTACCGGGACCGGCTTGAATCGATTCCAGCTATAGGCAGACCCATCGCTAGGGTGGAAAGCCAGGGGGAACGTATCGTCTGCGTCATTCAGATAAATCTGAACAGCAATCCCAATCTGTTTGGCGTTGCTGAGGGCCTGCGTCTTTTTGGCCGCGGCTTTCGCTTGGGCGAAAACGGGGAAAAGGATCGCCGCCAAAATGGCGATGATCGCGATGACGACCAACAGCTCGATGAGCGTAAAGGCGTTCCGTTGCGAGCGCCCTGCCTGTCGTATTCGGTTCTTCATGAGTCCTCAGAATGCCGCCGGAAAAGCTTGTTTCCCGATGGGTGCTCTATCATACAGCATCTTTCCCGGTTTGCCAAGCCCGAGGCACAAGAAAGCCCCCAAGACTGAGCTTCTGTCCTGGGGGCGGGGGCGGGTCAGCTTCCCGATTCGTCGAAGTTGCCGCTCAGCACAATGTAATCGAAGATCGTGACCTCGAAGTCCCGGTCGATATCGCTCTGGAACGGGGCGAAGCCCGACGGTCCTGGGGTGTAGAAGTCGGCATCGTCTCGGGTCTTGCCAAACGCCAAGCTGAGCTCGATGTAGTCAAAGATCGTGATCGAGTTATCGTTGTCGATGTCCCCGTTCTTGAGAGTGAGCGCCACGTTTCCGACCCCACTAGCAATGTCGAAGACATCCGAGTTGCTGATGTGATGCTTCCCCTTGAACCGAGCCCGGTAGGGACCACCGGTCAAGCCGGTCTCAATGGCGAAGTAACCCAGCCAACCGAGGAAGATCGAGTGCGTCTGGACCACGTTATCGGCGAGGTCCAAGATCTCGACCTCAATCGGGTCACCTTGCGGGTTCCCGATCGATTCGAGCGTCAGCTGGCCAGCGATCGTCCCCGGCGAGGCAGGAACCTGGAAGAAGGCGTTGTTCCGTCGAAGGAAGCTGTACCCGGCGAAGGCTCCGCCGAAGCCCGCACTCGGGAACAGGTAGCTGGTCGCATAGGTCTGAACCATGAAGTAATGGCGACCGCTTCGCCGATAGATGGCTGGGATGGTCGTACCAAAGATATCGCCGACAAAGCCCGAAACGATTAGGTTAGTCGTGAAGCCATCAGTCAGGTCCACGAGCTGGAACGAGATGGTGGATTGGTCGGCCTCAAACGGCGACCCGAACTTGGGCCAAGTGATATCGACGTCCCCATCGGCAGGGGTGGTGGTCATCTTAGTCCAAGAGCCGCCGTCCAGGTAGGGCGTCGTGTCGGGGAAATTGTAGTTCGCGACGTTGAGCACCGCGGTTTGAGGTGCGCCGGGTCCGGCTAGAGCACGGAAGGTGTAGTCTCCCGCCGGTCGTTCGGCCTCCATAGTCGCGAGGTCTGGAAATTGGGTCCCCCGGATGAAGAAGGTGGGGGGAGCGAAAGCGAACTCTTCAGACTTCCCGGTCGGAAATTCCAGCTCGGCCGCGGTGAAGTAGTTGTCGGTGTTGAGCGTGATCGTCGACTGTTCGAAAATGAGCGGGGGGTCAGTCGGTGGCAGATCCGAATTCTGTTCGTGGTCCATGTAGAAGCTGATCCCATAGCCACTCACATTGGCCGAGGCCATCGCGGCCAGAGCCAGCCCAGAAAGAGCAAACAAGGTGCGCAAATTGTGCATGAATATTTCCCTCTAGCAGGAAATTATAGCGGAGATCTATCCCTAAATCGGGACTTTTGGACAGATCCCCGCATCCGTACCGGGGCTCAACTGCCCGACTCGTCGAAATTTCCGCTGAGCAGGATGTAGTCGAAGATGGTGATGAGCCCATCGCGGTCCAGGTCGCAGTCTTGGGCCGAGAAGCCGCTGCCGCTCGGAGTATCCCATGTCGGTTCGCCGAACGCCTCGTCGAAGTTCTCGCTGAGAGCGATGTAGTCGAAGATCGTGACCGTGTTGTCACCGTCGATGTCCCCATTCTTCAGCGTCAGATCGACATCACCGAAGCCGCTATCTAGGTCAACGCTGACGCTCTGACTCAGCCAGGTCTTGGCCTTGAATCGGACCAGTCGGGTACCCCGCAAGCTCGTCTGATGAGCGAAGTAGTTGCCATTTCCCAGAATCGTGGTGACCGACTCGGCAACCGTTCCGTTGGAGTCGAGGATCTCAAGCTGGACCGGCTCCCCAAAGGCAAAGGGAAACCCTTCTAGATTGATGCGGCCCGCAACGGTTCCTGGGTCCGCAGGCACTGCAAAGGGGGCAAAGGTGCGGTGGTGAAAGGTGACTTCCCCATCGGCCGAAGGAAACCCGCCCACGAAGACGTTGTCGGTCACGGCAAACCAGACCTGCATCAGGTATCGGTGCCCCGGTTTGCGGTCTGCTCCGGGAATCACGAACGAGTCGAAGACGAGCGGCTGCCGATCGAAGGCGACCCCCGTGTTCGCGGTCAGGTCTTCCAGAATAAAGGTGGTCGTGACTCCGTCGCCGCTGACCTTGTATTGGTTCCATCGAACCATGATCTCGGTCCCCGCGGATTTCGTGACCAAGTCGCTATAGGTCGAGCCGTCGATTTCGGGGCGTTCGCTCGGCCAGAGCAAGGCGGGAAAAAGGAGCTCTCCGCTCGAAGGTCCGTCCGAGCCTCCTACCCCCGAAAAGAGATATCCGCCGGCCGGAAAGGCTTGCTCAAGATCTGCCTGGGAGGGAAAGAAAAGCCGCTGCTCGAACTGGGTCGGAAAGAAGCTTGAGAGATTGTCTTGGGTCCCCTGAGGCCGCTGCAGGCCCACCGAGTCAAAAACACCCGGCCCCGAGGTGACCAAGAAAGTCTCATGAAAATGGGTCCGGACTTCGGGCGTCGCGAAGGGTCCACTCTGGTCAAAGTCTGCGTAATAGCCGAGGTCCACCAAAGAAACATTGTTGGAGGCCAGAGTCGCGACAACCCCCGAGATACATAAAGCGGAGAAGAGAGCTTTCATAACGGCAAAAGTTGAATCGATTGAATTCGCTTCATTCTACGCGAGCATTGCGCCTCAGTGGCCGCATCTGCCATACTTTAAGCGATTCTCTGAAGACAGCAGGCGGCCAGTGGCCATAACCGACCGAGTCGGACCTGCCGAGGGGTAGTACTAAGGAACTAGCCACGAACGGCATCACCGCGCGACTGCGCGACCTGCCTCCTGCGGCTCCCGGTCTACCGAGACAGGGAGTCTCTTTAATTCATCAAGGAGGAAAAACAGGAATGCCCACCCCAGAAAAGGCACAGGTGATCGAGCAGGCCCGCGATTGGGTCGGTAAGTCGGTCGGCATGGTGTTCACGGACTACCAAGGCCTCAAGGTCAAAGAAATCCAAGAGCTCCGAGCCAACCTCAAAGCCAAGAACGCCGAAATCCACGTGATCAAGAACACCCTGTTCCGGATCGCCGCCGGGGATGATGTCGTCGAAAAGCTTCCCTACGAAGCCCACAACGGCACCACCGCGGTCGCATTTGTTTATGGCGCAGAAGGCGAGACCGCAAAGGTCCTCACCGACTTTGCCACCAAGAACAAGAAACTCCAGATCAAGGGAGGCTATTTCGGCGGAAAATTCTTCGACACCAAAGGTGTTGAAGCCATCAGCAAGCTCCCGAGCAAGGATCAGCTGATTGCACAAGTGCTCGGAGCCATCGCGGCCCCGCTCAGCAACCTCGTCGGAGTCGTCGAAGCGCTCTACGCCGAT
>DDSL01000105.1:0-158 GCA_002343825.1 Chthonomonas sp. UBA2391 | reverse complement strand
AACAAGCCAGTTCCGAAGAAACTACCCCCGCTGCCGAAGAAGCAGCCCCGACCGAGCCCACAGAGGCTCCCGAAGCAACTACCGAAGGAGAAGCTTAAACCATGGCCACTACCGTTGAAAGTCTCGTCGATCAAATCAGCAACATGACCGCCCTTGAG
>DDSL01000041.1 GCA_002343825.1 Chthonomonas sp. UBA2391 | reverse complement strand
TCGTTCATCATGTGATAGAGGTCGCCAAAGTGCCCATCTTCGATGGCCTTGCTGACGGTCGGGGTACAGATCAGGATCTCATTCGCAACTACCCGTCCGGGGCCGTCGCATCGCGGAACCAGCTTTTGGGCGACGATCGCCTTCAGTGAGTTGGCAAGGCGCAAGCAGAGGTGGTTCTTCTCGTGCGGCGGAAACATGTTGATGATCCGGTCGAGGGTCTCATACGCGCTGGAGGTGTGAACCGTGGAGAAAACGAGGTGCCCCGTTTCACCGGCCTGCATGGCGACGTTCATGGTGGTCACGTCGCGCATTTCACCGATCAGGATGACGTCCGGGGCTTCGCGGACGACGGCGCGCAGGGCGGGCTGAAAGTCTTCGGTGTCGATCCCGACTTCTCGCTGGCTCACATAAGCCGACTTGTCCTTGTGAACGATTTCGAGCGGGTCTTCGACCGTGACGATGTGGCAGGGCCGGTTTTGGTTAATTATGTCGATCAGGGCGGCCAGGGTCGTGGTCTTCCCCGATCCGGTCGGACCGGTGACGAGGACCAGTCCTTGGCGGTGCTTCGTGACTTCGCCCAGCACCGGGGGTAGGCCCAGTTGCTCGAGGGTTCGAATGGTCAGCGGGATCAAGCGCATGACCGTGGCGGCCCCGCCGCGCTGCCGGTAACAGTTCATCCGCACCCGGCACATCTCCCCAACCTGGAAGGCTAGGTCCATCTCCGAGGTTTCGTCGAAAATTCGGATCATCCGGTCGCTCATCTTGGAGCGCACGAGCCGTTCTGCGGTCTGGTCGTCGATGACCGGCCATTCTCCGGGGAGGGGTCGCACGACGCTGAACTGCTTCATCATCGGTACCTGATTCGCCTTGATAAAGACGTCAGACGCACTGTTCTCAAAACCGATAGTGATCAGTTGGTCAAGCGTGATAGAGCCGGCATCAATCATGTGTACAAGAACCTTACTTCGAACCTTCCCGGGGTCGTTTTGCGGAGGGCTTGCCCACCGCGAGGAAGCCGAAGTATACCAAGCACCCTGCCCCCAACAACCCAATGGCCAAATACAAGACCGCAGGAAGAACGGAGTTCGTTCGGCGAGCTTGCTCCGGATTCGGTTTCTTCACGTTTTCGGGGGTGTGGACCTTCGGAACGGTGATCTTGGATTGGTCTTGGGTGAGCAGTCGAACCCGGTATTCCACCGCTGGGGCCGGGGCCAGGACGGCCGTCCCGAGCACGGCCACATGGTCGTCGAGATAGGTGCGGATGGTCTGCTGATTGGCGGTGAAGCCTTCGAAGGTGATGAGGAGGCTCTCGATGGTGTGAGGGGCGGGTATTCCGGCAAAGGCCTTGAGAATCGGGTCCAGCCACAGTTGCCCGGTCTCTCGATCGATGAGGTTGTCGGTCCCGAAGCGAGCTTTCTGGAAACTGAATCGGTCGTCGCCGGGGGCGCTGTCCCAAAACTGGGCACCCAGCATCGGCACCCCGGCCAGGCGGGCGAGTTGGTCGCACTGTTGCCGCAAGAGGTTCGCTGGATAGGTGGCGTCGAGCATGGTCACATCGACGATCTCGGCCCCGCTCGGCTGTTGTCGCACCACCACCGCGACCCCGGGCTTGACTCCGCTGACGATCCTTTCTAGGGCGAGGTCTCGCTGCTGGGCCGCGGACGACCCAATGAGCGCAAACAGACCCAGGACGAGGATCAGACCTCGGCCGATCGTGGAGTTGCGCAAGAGCAGACCAGATTGTGAAGGGATCCTCATGAATTCACCAGAGTTTAACATCTGCAAGAAATGGAAGGATCTACCGAACCTTTTGTCACAGGGATTCGTAACATTATCAGCCAGACGCGCTATAATGTCCCGCCAGGCAATTTCGGACTGACTCCATGGAAGAACTCGAACTCTTACAATCGCCGCAAGCCATCTTGCTGACTCCCGAGGGAGCCAAGGCCTTGCAGGCGGAACTCGACCACTTGACCCAAGTCAAGCGGGCGGAGATCGCCGAGCGCCTGCGCGATAGTAAGGACCACGGAGAATTCAGCGAAGACAACAACGAGCTGGATGAAGTCAAGTTCGAGCAAGCGATCGTCGAAAACCGGATCGGTGAACTCAAGGGCATCCTCAGTGCGGCCCAAACCATCGAACCGGGCATGGTTTCAACCGATTTCGCTGGCATCGGAGCCTGGATCAAGGTCAAGGACGCTGATCGAGGAGTCGAGTTCGAGGTCCGAATGGTCAGTAGCTTCGAGGCCAATCCCGACGAAGATCTCATCAGCAACGAATCACCGATGGGAATGGCCCTTTACGGGCACAAGGTCGGGGATGTGGTGCAGTTCGAGGCTCCGGTCGGCCAGATCCGGTACGAGATCCTCAGCATCCGAGCTGACTAACTAGGCTCCCCGCGCCAGGTCGATCACCATTTGTTCCAGCGTGTCGTATCCGCTGTATGCGGCGCCCTGGCCTTTCATCTTGGCTTCGGCGTCGGCAACAAGGGCCAGGGCTCGTTCGCAGTGCTCAGCTCGCAGCTTCCGCGCGGCCTCAAAGATCCGGCGTTGGACCCAGTCCTTCTCATCGGCCAGCCTGGGCTTCTCGGGCATCGACTGAATGTGGGCGGGAGAGATCTTTCCCAATCCTCCCCCCGCATCCATCACCATCCGGGCCTGCCAAATCAGTTTGAATTGGCGCGAGAGTTGTGGGAAGAGACTTCGGAAGGCGGTTTCTTCGGCCTTGCCTCCGCCCGCGATCATCGTCCGAAGTTGCTTGACGGCGACGCCAGGGTTCCCCGAGACGACCGAATCCACGAGGCGAAAGATGTTCCACTCGCGGCTGGCTGAGACCACGGCCCGAACATCCTCTTCGCGAATCTCGGATCGGCCGAGGGTGTAGAGCACAAGCTTTTCCACCTCGTCGAGGCCACGGCTGAGCTTTCCTCCCACCATCTCGACGAGGATTTCAGCCGTGGGTCGGCTCATCTTTCGGCCCTGCCTTTCGGCCTCGTCCTTCACCCAATCGACCAGCACCTTTCCATCGGGAGAGGAGCAGTCGAGAACGGCTCCGCCCGCCGCGGTGACGGCTGTCGCCCAAGATTTGCTCTGGCTCTGGAGGGTTCGTTGCCGGTCTTCTCCGGCGCTGGCCTCGTCGTCGGCCACCAAGACGAGGAGCCCGCTCGGCGGGATCGCTGCGAGTTCCTTTTTGGCATTCGCCGAAGGACTTCCCTGCCTCAAGAGCTGGCGCACGATCACCATCCGGCGATCGCTGAGAAAGGGGATGGTGCCGGCGGCCGCCACCCATTCGGCCGGGCTCTGCAGATCGGCCGACATCACCGAGCGATCCATCTCGTCAACCTCGCTCTGGGCCACGAGGTCGGTGAGGGCTCGGCGCCGGAGCAGATCCTCGTTCCCATGAACAAGGATCACCGACTTTTGGAGAGCTTTTTTAACGTCGACCATTCGCCTGAAGTTCTAGTGTGGCCGCTTCTCGGATCTTCGCGCGGTGATCCTGCAATCGCTCCTTGCTCGGGCCCTCTGGGCTGAAGAAGTCGCTCTCTAGGGACTGATAGATCGCCAAGAGCCCGGCATACGCCGGGTGCGACTCACCGAGAATTCGGCCCAAATAGTCGCTACCGGTCTCGTGGAACCGTCGGGGTTTGCCAGTCTTTCGGAAGAGCGCCCGATCCAGTGAGAGATACAGCCGGTCGAGGTCGCTGCGGATCGGGATCCGGCCCATGATCGCCCGCACCACCCGGAGCGCACGGGGGATTCCAAGAATCGCGATCCCAGCCGCGATCACCCCGGCGACGCTGGCAAAAGCCCACTCGGGGACCGCAGACTCCGAGGCTTCGCCCTCCTTCGGCGTGACATCAGTTGAGCCAGAAGTGGCATCGAAAACGACCCACCCTACCCCTTCAAAGTACAACTCGGCCCACATATGGTAGTCCGAATCGCGAATCGTGAAATAGCCTTCCTCATCCCGCCGTGGATCCCGCAGGAGAAACCCAATCCCGATCCGCGAAGGAATCCCCAGGGAACGCGCCCCGATCGCCATCGCGGTCGCAAAGAGGTCGCAGTACCCCTCCCGAGTCCCAAAGAGGAAGGTATCGATAAGGTCCCGGTTGCGAGGAATCGCGGGGGCTCTGAGATTGTAATTTGCTTGAACCGAGATCGCGGCGCGGAGGGCTTCGGCCTTCTCGGCGGGAGCTTGAACGTGGTCGGTGCTTTCCTGAACCCACTTTCGGAACCGCGCGCTGGACTGATCGGTGTTCAAAAACCTAGAGTTCTGCCACCCGTAAGGGGGTCTGCCCGGGACTTCCGAACCATCCAGGGAAGGCAAGAGCCGCGAGGTTCCCGTCACCGTGAGTTCGCTCCGGACAGGATCGCGGAAACGGATACTGCGGTCGGCAAGCTGCGAGATGAGGAAAAAAGCGAGATCCACCTGGACCACCTCGCCCGGGATGTAGACCCGGTCGTGTTGTCCGGCGATGTAGCGAATCTCAAAGGGTCGGTCTTCGCCCTGCGGGGCGACTTCCTGAACGGTCGGAATTTGTGGCCAACTGGTGATGAAGTCATCGCGCCAGCCACGGCCCGTAAATCCGTCGTAGGTCTCGGAGCGCAGATACGTCGTCCCGCTGAACTTGGCCTTGAGGACGGGAATGTTTCTCTGGGTCGTCGGACCCTGGCCGACTTGGACATCGGCAGAAGCCGTAAAGCTCGTACCGCCGCCTTGGCTTTGGGTCGGATTGTTGAGAGGGACCCGTACTGCTTCGGTCACGCCTTGGACGGATTGCCGGATCGCAGGAGCCCCAAAGACACTCGCGGCCACGATAATGAGGGCCGAGGCGACGGCCCACTCCGGCCCAGCCATCCAGCGCCAAGCTCCAGAGTTCACGGCCCGCTCGGTCACCTCCGCACGGGAGAGTGGATCGGCCGCCCCGGGGTTCAGAGCCGAACCGGCTTGTCGGACCATCTCGCGGTAGTGCGCCCGAAAGAAGAGCGCGGCCGCACAGATGATGAAGATAAAGAACATCGCCGGAGCGGCGGCATAGACATCGAACGCCCCAACCAACCCAAAGATGGCGATGCAAGGCACCATTTGGAAGGTCAAGGTCGAATCGCGCCAGGTCGCCAGGGTTCCCAGCGAGACCACCCACGAGAGAACGCCCGCAGCCAGGATCTGTACTGGAAATCCTTCACCGGGCAGCAGGCCATTGAGATCCCGGGCAAAGAAGACGCACGCCAGCGCGATGCCGGTGTAGACCCAGCCGCAATGGGATGCCACTTGATCGGGCAAGAATCGTCCGCAGAGAAATCCGATGAGCGCTCCGACCACGGCAAGTCCAGAGAAAAGGTATGCGACCTCGGTGAGACCGATCGACATTCCACTGGACCACCCCGCGAGGATCGCGCAGACTGCGCTCAAGAGGTGATCGAATCCGTGCGTTCGGCCGGTGACCCGCTTCATCGAAACTCCTCAACGACCGGCATCGCAACGATTCGGCACCCCGCCTGGCGCAGACGCTCCAGATAGATCGGGTCGGCGGCCGAACGGGCGGCCGCTTTGGGATCGTAATCCGCCGCATCGTAGATCAGACAAACCCGGTCAAACTGGCTGAGGCGGGCGAGGGTATCGGGCAGTTCGGGATCTTGAGCCGCGAGCATCACGAAGAGAGAACCCCCTTCTCCAATCCGAGAGAGCGATTGGATCACATCGGCGGCTAGCGAGTCCTCTGAGGTCGGTTCGAGCAGGGCCAAGGCATGATTGATCTGCTGGAGTCGATCCTCGTAGTTTGCCGCCGACGCGGGGACGAGTTCGACAGTCGGAATCTTGACCGTGGCTCCGCTCTTTAGAAAGACTTCCGCCAAATACACGGTGTGCCCGCACATGGCTTCGAGGGAGCTGAACCCGGTTCCGAAGTCGGTGCCCTGGGTCCGCTGCAAAAAGAACGCAGCCGCGAGGCTCGATCCGACCTCGAACTCCTTCACCATCAGAGTTCGGCTCCGTGCGCTGCTCGCCCAATGGACGTGGCGCAGTGGGTCTCCGGCTTGATACTCGCGAACCCCTCGGGGTTCAATGCCTGAGCCGCGAAAGCGCCCGGATTCGGCCTCGGAGATCCCCCCGGCCCCACCCGATGGCTGAAGATTGACCGATACCGCGATCCGCGGTGGGTAGACCACGAGTTCGGTGGCCTCGGTGCGGTAGTCACGGTTCATCGTCACAATCCCAAGGGCATCGGTACCGACGATCTGCATCGTGGACCACCGGAAGATTCCCCGACGCAAAGGTCGAAAGCTGTAGCGGGTTTGGATCGGCTGATCGAAGCTCGGGGCAACCGGCAGACTCGGAGTTCGTTCGGAAACGACCAAGCGATCGGGCAACCCATCGCGGATGGAGATCAGCGGACGCTTGATCCGCTTTTCACTCCAGACCGTGATACTGACCGTGACTCGCTCCCCGACCCGGGCGGCGGGAGGAGTGACCCGTTCGATGCGCAGCCCCCGCACGCTCAGATAGGCCTGAAGGCGGCAAGCAAGGATTGTGCAGACCATCGCCGTGGCCATGTAGAACAGCGCCGGCGAATTGATCAGCAAGGCCATGATAATCAGGAACAGGGCCGCGTAGGGCGGCACCATCGCCGCGACCCGCCGGAACAGCGGTGCGCTAGCGACCGACTGGGAGAGGGACTGGGACGGCATCGAGAACCTGATCGATGATTTGTTCGGTGGTCATCCCCCGAGCGCGGACTTCGCCCCGAGCGATGACCCTATGACCAAGGACGAGCTTGGCAACCCGCTTTACGTGGTCGGGATGGACCATCTCGGCCCCTGAGAGGGCCGCCATCGCCTGAGAACCGTGCATCAGGAAGAGCGTTCCCCGCGGGCTTGCGCCCATCGCCAACAAGCTGTGCTCCCGCGTCGCCCGGGCAATATCGACGATGTAACCCCTGACCGCCTCGTGGATAAAGACTTCTCGAACGCTCGCTTGGGCGAGAACGAATTGGTCGAGACTGGCCACTGGCTGGATCGACTCGACTGGCTTCACCGACTGTTGGGCCCGGAGGATCTCCACCTCGGCATCCCGCCCCGGATAGCCCAGGGAAAGCCTTCCGAAGAAGCGGTCGAGCTGGGCCTCGGGCAGCGGATAGGTGCCGGTCATGTCGACCGAGTTCTGAGTCGCAATGACGAAGAACGGTTTGGGCAACTGACGGGTGACGCCGTCGGTCGAGACTTGACGCTCTTCCATCGCTTCCAGCAGGCTCGACTGGGTCTTGGGGGTGGCCCGGTTGATTTCGTCGACGAGGACGATGTTGGCGAAAATGGGACCGGGGCGGAACTCAAAAGACCCATCTTTAGGGCTGAAGACGACGGCCCCGGTGACATCGGCGGGCAGAAGGTCAGGGGTGAACTGGAGCCGGCGATATTCCCCCCCGATGGCCCGAGCGAGGGCCTTTGCCATCGTCGTTTTGCCCACTCCGGGGATGTCTTCTAGCAGCAGGTGGCCGTTGCAGAGAAGGGCGAGCACGGCCTGCTCAATCACCTCTCTTTTGCCGACGATGGCTTGGCTGACGGCCTCCACCAGGGATTGACTCAAACTTTGGATTTCGGAGGGCTTCAGCACCATGACTCTGCTCTCTTGAATCTACCTTTACGCGATCTGGACGCGCGAGGCTCACCCGACCGTTCGGTTCGCCCCGACTCTGGGTTCTTGGACCTACCCAAAGGTTCAAACCGACTGTGAAATTCCCGGGGAAATGTGGAAGAAGCTATCCGGAGGCTCGATAAGCGATGTCGGATAAGGCGGAAAAGGGCGAAGGCAAAAAGAAGGGCGGAAAACTCCCAATCATTCTGGTGTTGGTCCTCGTGCTGGGAGGCGGAGGATTCTTTATGTCCAAAAAGGGCAAGAAGGAGGAGGAGCCCGCCGTCAAGCTGGCCAAGGTCGACCAACTGGTAGACCTCAAGGAAGAATTCTTGATCAACCTGGCGGGAGGACAGTCTTATCTGCGTTGCAAGGTGCAACTTCATCCGGCCGATGGAGTGGCCAAGGCAGACCTAGAAAAGGCCGCCCCGGTCATCATCGACTCGATTTATTCTCGGCTGCGCCGGACCACCATCCGGACGGTCAACCATCCCGACGGCGTGCGACTGTTGAAGCGACAATTGGCCGCAGATATCAACTACAAGTTGAACTCAGTGCTGCCCGGAAAGGAAGAGCCAAAGAAGAAAAAGAAAGGCAAGAAAGACGAGGACGAGGGGCCGCCCCAAATCACCCAACTGCCTGATCCCGAAGAGCTCGAAGAGCCGGATTGGGACAGCGACGAGGGACCGATCCTCAAGGTCTACTTCACTGCTTTCGCAACTCAGTAGCACGGACCAAGAGGATTGGGTAGCCTCCCTATATGCCCAAAACGCTCAATCCTCTGCCTGACAAAGCCAAAAAGAAGTCGCTCCCGCTCCTTCAGTCCGCTCTGTGCAGTGCGATTGACCTGCAGCTTTGTTGCAAGCAAGCTCACTGGAACATCATCGGCGAGGAGTTCATCAGCCTCCACGAACTCTTCGACCGGGTCGCCCACGAGGTCTCTGATCATGTTGACCTCATCGCCGAACGCATTCGGCAACTGGGCGGGGTGCCCGACGGCCGGCCGGCAACGGTCGTAGCGGGAAGCACCCTCGGCGAGTTTCCAGAAGGACTCCTGGAAGATGAGGAAATGGTTGAGGCCTTAGCCACTGTCGTGGCAAAATTTGCCGGCCAGGTTTTGGAAGCACTCATCAAGAGCGCCGAAGCCGGAGACCCGAGCACCTCGGATCTATTCACGGAGATCAGCCGCGGGATCGAGAAGCAACTCTGGTTTATCGAAGCCCATCGAGAGGACTGATTTTTCTTCGATCTCCTCTCCTCGTTCGAAAGAGTGCATCGCCTTCAGACGTGCCGAGTCCTCCCTGAGGGCGGTGCCGCTGACTAGGATTGAAGCGCCATCCTTTGCTCTTCCATTTTGGCCAGAACTTCGCCAAATACATCAAGCATCCTTTCACACGCCGATAGGGCATCCCCAGTGAAAGGCCAGACGAACTGTTGACGTCCGACATAGGCGGACTTATACCGTTGCTGGATTAATGACCAGAACCTCGGGGTGTATTGTTCGGGATCGAAGAAGCTGACGGCCAGACGTCCTCCGGTTCCGTCCACCTTTTCGATTCCCAGGATCTGGGCGCGGAGTCGGCAGTGCATCACTGCGAAAGCGGTTTCGACTTCAACCGGCATAACCGAATAGCGGTCGACGATCTCGGCCCGAACCTGCCCCAGTTCTTCGGCGGACCGGCTCGACATGATCGACTTGTAGTAGTAAAGTCTTTGAGCCTGATCCTGAATGTAGCTCTCGGGAATGAGAGCGATCACGGGCAAGTCGAGGGTTGGAAGTGGAGTGAGGCCTTCGAGCGGATCTTTGTATTCACGAGGCTCATCGCCATCGGCGTGGGCCTTGAGGAACTGAATCTCTTCGTGGATGATCTGGACAAAAAGCTCGTACCCGACCGTCGCCATCGTACCGCTCTGTTTGGCTCCGAGGAGATCGCCTGCTCCCCGGATTTGTAGATCCCGGACGGCAAGGGCATAGCCGGATCCCAGCGAAGAAAACTCCTGGAGCGACTGGAGCCTGGCCATGGCATTTTCGGTCAGGCTCCGCTCGCCGTTGTGGAGCATATAGGCATAAGCCTGCCGATCCGAGCGACCCACACGGCCCCGAAGCTGATAGAGCTGAGAGAGGCCGAATCGGTCGGCATTTTCTATGATCATGGTGTTGGCGTTGGCGATATCCAGACCATTCTCAATAATGGTAGTGGAGAGCAGGATATCGAGCTCACCCTTGATGAAGGCGAGCATCACCGGCTCCAGTTCTTTCTCAGACATCTGGCCGTGTCCGACGCCGATGCGGGCCATAGGGGCAAGCTTCTTCAGGCGCTCGGCAACGTGCCAGATCCCCTCGACCCGGTTGTAGACGTAATAGACTTGGCCACCTCGGGCGAGTTCGCGCAAGACGGCTTCGCGGACGACCTCGTTGCCATAGGGGCGGACGAAGGTTCGGATCGGGAGGCGGCCCGGAGGCGGGTCGTTGATCAGCGACATCTGGCGGATGTCCATCATCGCCATGCTCAGCGTCCGGGGGATCGGAGTGGCCGACATGCTGAGGACATCAACCGAGACCCGAAGCGACTTGAGCGCCTCCTTCTGCTTGACCCCAAACTTGTGCTCTTCGTCGATAATCACGAGGCCCAACTCTTTGAATTCAAGTTCTTGGTTGAGCAAGGCATGGGTCCCGATCACCATGTCGATTTCGCCCGCCTTGAGGCGCTTGGCAATCTCTTTTCGTTCGGCCGCAGTGCGGAATCGGTTGACGATTTCGAGTCGGGTCGGAAAGGCTCCTAGCCGCTCACTAAAGTTCCGGTAGTGCTGCTCGCTGAGGATCGTCGTCGGGCAGAGCACCGCGACTTGCTTTCCAGATTGAGCCACCTTGAAGGCGGCACGGATCGCGACCTCGGTTTTCCCGAATCCTACGTCACCGCAGATCAGGCGGTCCATCGGGTAGTCCGTCTGAAGATCCAGCTTCACCTCCGAGATCGCGGTCAGCTGACTCGGAGTTTCCATCCAGGGGAAGGTCGCCTCCATCTCCCCTTGCCACGGGCTGTCGGGGCCGAAGCTCGTGCGCTGGACCTGTTTCCGCTTCGCGTAGAGGCGGATCAGGTCGCGGGCGAACGCCCGAGCTTCCTCCCGAGCTTTTCCCACCGCACGCTGCCATTCGCCGCTGTGCAGTCGATTGATCTTAGGTTCGGCGTCTCCGGGATTCAGATACTTCTGGATCCGGTCGAGCTGGTCGGCGGGAACAAAGAGCTTGTCAGGACCGGCGTATTGGATATAGAGACATTCCTTCTCCACTCCTCCGACCTGCCGCTTGACGAGGCCCTGGAAGATCCCAATTCCGTAGTTGATGTGGACGACGTAATCTCCGGTCTTGAGATCGAGGACGTTGGCGATCGGCGCGCCTTCGTTGAACTTGCGCTGGGGGAGCTTGAGTCTTCCGACTCCGAAGAGTTCTTGGTCGGTGACGAGGGCCAATTGGTGGTTGGGCCAAACAAATCCGCCGGCAAGGTTGCCGTGGACCAAGCAAAGCCCATCCGCCGACTCCTCTTGTGGGAATAGATCCACCTGGTTGAGAACCGCTTTGGCCCGGGTCGGTTGATCGGTGGCGATGGCGGTTCGGTATCCAGCCGCCGACCATTCCTTCATCGCTTGGGCCAAGCTTTCGGCGCGGCCCCGGTAGGAATCGAGGGTCTGGACCCCAACCTCGACATTTTCATCGGCGCGAAACCATTCGGGCAGGTCGTCGAAGTGAGCCAACCCTCGAACTCGGGGGCCTTCGACCAGTTGCTCCACCGGAGCGAGGTAATCCCCGACGACGCAACTCAAGATTTCGCCCCGGAACCTGCGGGCCGAGAGCGCCGCCGCGAGTTCCTCTTCGGCCTTGTGGGCGACCAAGCTCAGTTCGACGGGCTCATCCAGAAGAACGAGGCCTCGGTCGGAGAGCATATTGAGGGCGCAACCGGAATCGGGGTGAAGCGTCGGCCGGTAGAGGTCCAGCCGGTCGAAATAGACGCCCTGCTCGATCGCCCGGGCGTCGCCCTGAATCAGCTCTTCCAGTCGATGGGCAGAATCCTCGTGGAGCTCGGCGGCTTCGACCTCCGCCGTCCGGACGAGCATGGCGGCGATTTCCGACCGGACCCGGCGCAGATCTTCTTCGGTAGCAGTCGGGTCGAGGTGGTACATCGTCTCGCGGCTGGGGTTGATCCGGAGCCGGTTGATGGGCCCGACCGAGCGCTGACTGTTGGGGTCGAACTGCCGCAAACTGTCGATTTCGTCGCCAAAAAGCTCAATTCTCACCGGCAACTGCGCACCTGTCGGAAAAACATCAAGAATGCCTCCGCGGCGGGAATATTGACCGGGGATGGTGACGGGGTTGGCCGGTTCGTAACCGAGAGCAACTAGGGTCGAAACGAACCTATCCAGGTTCAATTCGTCCCCTTTGGATGCCTCGATGGTCCCCTCCAAAAGGGTCTCGGCGGGCAGAGTGCGCTCTAGGGCAGCCGAAGGAGTGGCGATGACGATCCCGTTCTCGCCCGAAGCCAGCTGACGCAGGGCTCCGAGGCGGTCGCTGAGTGCGATCGTTTCGGGGGCGGCATCTTCAAAGAGAGAGCTGATGCCGCTTGGGAGCTGCCAGATCTCAAGCTCGGGGACGCCGCAAAGTTGAAGTTTTGCCTGCCACGCTAGAGCTTTGTCGTGAGATGACGTCAGGATGAGCGTGGGGCGCGGGTCCGCTCGATAGGCAGATGCGAACAGCACCGGACGCGCCTCGGGGCAGAACATCCGGTAACCATGGACTCCAGGGAGTCCCCACGCATCCTGGGACAGCGCCGTTTGGGACCGAACAAGGTCGATCCACTGGTGCGTTCGCATTGCTCTCAGGTTACCCGGCCCCATCTTGGGGATACGTTCAGGAAAGAGAATAGGTGTAGAATCTGGAGCGTTGGAAATGGTGATGTTGAGCTACGACGTCCTTCCCATAGCGAAGGTGAAAGAGGCCCTGGCAGATTTGCCTGGGTGGGAGATCCATGAGAATGGTCTCCGAAAAACCTTCGAGAATAGCAGCTACCCTCTGGGTGCGCTGTTTGTTTCCACTATTGCCTTACATGCCGAGCTTCTCAATCACCATCCTGACGTCAAATTCACCTACAAAACGGTGGAGGTCTGGACCACAACTCACGACTCGGGCGGAATTACTTCCTACGATTTGGAACTTGCCCGCCGGATTAGCAGTCCATCACCTTCGGGGCACCCTCAGGGATAGGTCGCACCCCGCCGGACACCTTTTGGTTGTGACGCTATAGGATGAGCAAACGATGAAGGAAGAGATAAACCTGCAGGGCTTTCTGAGAAAGCAGCTTTCCACGCGAGAGCAAGAAGTTCTCCGATTGAGCTCCCAAGGCCTGACCGATAAAGAGATCGCCGATCGACTCGACGTCTCTCTCGGCACGATCCACACCTACTGGACCCGGATCCGCGGGAAGAGTAATGGACGCACTCGGGCCGAGATCGTCGGTAAGCACGTGCGCTACTCGATTCTAGGCGAAAGCACAGGGGTTGGCCTCCTCACCGGTGCCTTCCACTCCGAGAAGTTCTTGGAGGCCATGCCGCTCTACTTCGTCCAACTCGATCTGGATTGCAAGATCGTGTATGGCAACCGGGCTTTTGCCGAGTTTTTGGGTGCTTCGCCGGCCGACTTTTTGGGGCGAGACCTGCGCGAAATCACCCTTGCCTCCGAGTGGGTCTCGGCGGTGGTCAAGGGGATGGGCCAAGCTCTGAGCGCCGAAGCCGCCGTCGACCTCAAGTTTGCCGATCCTAGCGCAAACCCGGCCAAGATGTGGGGCGTCATTGTTCCGCTCTGTCGCGATGGAGCCAAGCAGGGCCCGATCTGCGGGTTCGGTTGCGCCATCTACGATCCAACATTGATCAGTCCCCAAGGGATTGCCGAAAGCAAGTCGACCTACGCCCGCTGATAACGAGTAGCAAACTCCGGCCAGGTCCCGGTTTCGATCGCGGACCTGGCTTCTTGCATTAGCCGAGCGTAGAACGAGAGGTTATGGAGTGTCGCCAGCCGCGCGCCAAGCGGCTCTTTGGCCTGAAAGAGATGTCGCAGATAGGCTGGAGTCACCCACTCCAGCCCTGGAAACACCGAATCGGGATCGACCGGCTCGGTAACGTCCGCATACTTCGCGGCTCCGATGTTCACCCTCCCCTGCAAGGTGTAGAGGCAGTGGTGCCGGGCCATTCGGGTTGGTAGGACGCAGTCGAACATATCTACCCCGCAGCTGACGGCATGGACGATGTCTTGGGGATGGCCGACCCCCATCAGGTACCGAGCTTTTTCCTTTGGCAGAAGCGGGGCAACGAGCTTCACCACCGGGTACTGCATCTCGGTGGGTTCGCCCACGCTGACCCCACCAATCGCGAGACCGGCAAAGGGCATCTCCGAAAAGAAAGCGGCCGATTCGCGGCGCAGGTCCTCATGGACTCCCCCCTGAACGATCCCAAACACCGCTTGCCCCTCGCGGGCGGCACCCAGATTTTTTGGTGCCCAGGCGTGGGTGAGACGCATCGCCTCGGCTGCTTCATCGCGCGTGCATGGGTAGGGAGGACAGACATCCAGCGACATGCTGATGTCGACCCCTAGCTTCCCTTGAATCTGGATGGATCTTTCGGGAGACATGTGCAGCAGCGATCCATCGAGGTGAGAGCGAAAAGCGACTCCGGAGTCGTCAATCGTCCGCATCGAGCTCAGACTCATCGCCTGATAGCCCCCGCTATCGGTGAGGATCGCACCATCCCAGCCCATGAACTTGTGGAGTCCACCGAGTCGCTCCACTCGGTCCTCGCCCGGCCGCAGGGCCAGATGATAGGTATTGCTAAGGATCAGCCCGTAGCCCATCGCTCGAACGTCGGCCGGAGTCAAAGTCTTCACCGTGGCCTGCGTTCCGACGGGCATGAAGCAAGGGGTTTCGATGACTCCATGCGGCGTGTGAAGCCTGCCTCTTCGCGCCCCCGTGTGCGGACACGTCGCGATCAGTTCGTATCGGACGCTCATCTAGAAGCGCTTTCCGACCATGAACATCAGCCAGTTTTGGCCCTTGTTGCGACCATTGCTGAGCCCACCGTTACTCACGTGCATCAAGCGAAGTGTGAGGTAGAGATTGGAGTCGAAGATCGCTCCGATCCCGACCGTCGGAGTGGAATTCCAGCGGGACTCAATGTCATGGGAACCCCTGTTGCTGTACTGCAAACCCCATCCGCCCTCGGCAAAGAAGCGCGTCGCACCCTGGCCGAATTCATAGCGGCCCGAAACCAGCGCACCCACGTGATAAGCGTGCCCAGGCGGGGCCCAAAACCAATTGGATTCGCTGCGGTAGGCATACAGCTCTCGCACCAACTTGGCCTGATTACCACGGATCCGTAACGCCCGTTCGGGGCGCATGGACTGCACACCGACCCCAAAGACCGTTCGCTTATCCATGGATCCGAGGATCAAGGACGACCGCCCAAAGGCAACGTAGCCGACCTCCTCACTACCCCAAGAAGCCCCGATCAGTGCGATTCCTAGACCGATTGCAACGATTCTCACGGGCGGTTTGTACCTGATCGGGTACCCTCCTAGGTCCGCCGATGAGCTTAAAACTGCCCGTGATCGTCATCGTGGGCCGACCCAACGTCGGCAAAAGCACGCTTTTCAACCGCCTGATTGGGCGGCGAGTGGCGGTGGTCGAGGACACCCCCGGCATCACCCGAGACCGACTCTATGCCGAAGGAGAGTATTACGGCAAGCACTACCAAATCGTGGACACTGGGGGGATGCTGTTTGGCGATGATGACCCTCTGGTGGAGCAGATCCGCATCCAAGCCGAGGTCGCCCTGGCCGAGGCCGATGCCGTCATCTTTATGACCGACGCAGTGGACGGAGTGAGCGCGGGGGATATCGAACTTGCGGACCGGATGCGCGCCCTTCGGAAGCCGATCGTGATCGCGCCGAACAAAGCCGACAACGTCAAGCGACGAGAGATGGCACTAGAGTTCTATGAGCTCGGGCTTGGCGAAGTCGTACCGATCTCGGCCCTCAACGGGAACGGCGTCGATGACCTGCTCGACATTCTCACCCGAGACTTCCCCAATGTTGAAGAGCTACAAGAAGCGCCGGACGAATTGAAGCTGGCGATCGTGGGGCGACCCAACGTAGGCAAATCGAGCATGCTCAACGCCTTTACCGGCGAGAAGCGAAGCATCGTCAGCAATATCCCCGGCACCACCCGGGATGCCATCGATACTGTGGTCACGTTCCAAGGTCGCCAGGTCCGGCTGATCGACACCGCCGGTCTCCGCCGGCGGGGCAAGATCCAGGGAACGGTCGAATATTACATGGCTCTGCGCGCCACCCAAGCCCTCGAACGTGCCCACTGTGGATTGGTCGTGGTCGATGGCGAAGAAGGACTGACCGACGGCGACAAGCGCACGATGAAGCTCTGCCACGACGAAGGCCGGGCCCTGGTGATCGCCGTCAACAAGTGGGATACCAAAGAGCCGCCCGATGGCAACGTCCGGATGATGACGCCGGAAAAGAAGGAATTCCTTAACGGCCTGCGGGCCGAGATGCCCGAGGTGAAGTACGCCCCCGTCACCTTTACCAGCGCCCAAGAGGCGACCGGGTTGCAGCGGCTGATGGACCACGTCTTTCAGGCCACCGACGCTTGGAACTTCCGCATCCCGACCGGACCACTGAACCGGTTGATCCAGGACGCCTGCTTCGAACGACCCTATACCAGCAAGGGCAAGTTTCTCAAGATCTACTTTGCCACTCAGGTCAGCACGCGCCCGCCGACGATCTTGCTCTTTTGCAACGACCCCGAACTGATCCACTTCAGCTATCTGCGTTATCTGGAAAACCGGTTGCGCAAGGACTACCCTCTTCCTGGCACGATTATTCGACTTGTCCCTCGCGCTCGACGGAGCGAAGAGGACGATTGATCGTCCGTACAATCATCGAACTATGAAAAAGCTCGCATGGATGCTAGGCCTCGTGGCCACTGCTTCTCTGGCCACTCTCTCTTTGGCTTCAGCCCAGATCGACCCGAACCGAACCGTCATGACGGTGAACGGCGAGGAGGTCAAGGCCAGCGAATACTACTCACGGATGGAGTTTCTCCCCGGAGTCGGACGGTCCCTCGGGAACGGGAACTTTGAGATCGCCCCACCCGGGCTTTTGACGCTGCAACTCTTGCTCGAAGAGCGATTGACGTTGCAACTGGCGAAGGAAAAGGGGGTTTTTCCGACCAAGGCCCAGGTCACCGAGACTCTGGACCTGAAGAAGGAACGGAATCCCAACTTCGAGAAGGACTTCGCTGCGTTTGGGCTCAGCCCCGCCGATCTGGAGTACCAGATGACCTTGGAGACGGCCCAGTTCAACCTGCTGACCCTGGGCATCAACGTCACCGACCTTGAGGTCGAAAATTACTACAAGGGCAACGCGAGAGAATTCACCAGTCCTCGACTTTGGACTCTCCGCATGATCGCGGTCAAGCCCGAGGACAAGACGAAGGTCGACGATGCCCTGAAGGCCGGCCGCAAGTTTGAAGACGTGGCTAAAGAAATGAGCCAGGACTCCAGCCGAGCGAATGGCGGCCTGATCGGCGACGTGCCGGTCGACCAGTTCTCAGAGACTGTCCAGAAGACTCTGGACGGCGTCAAAATCGGCCAGACCAGCGACTGGATCGCCGGTGAGCGGGTCGCCATCAAGTTCCTGAAGGTCAACATCATTCCCGAGAAGGTGGCTCCACTGACTGATATCCTGAAGAAACGGATCCGACGCAACCTAATGGTCGACAGGGGGGTCGTCAAGAATGACCTGGAAAAGATGCTCCGAGAAGCCCGCCAGAAGGCCAAAGTTCAGCTCATCCAGCCGCAGTTCAAGAACGAGTTCGACTCCTTCCTGAAGAAGTACGGCATCGGCGCTGGCTAGGCGCACGAACAAGAAGCGGGCCGGACCTTTGATGNNCCGCCCTATTTTTGGGTTACTCGGGAACGTACTCGCCGTGAAGCGAACAGACCACCGGCTCGCCGACGTTCCCAAGGGTGTAGGTTCCGCCTGCCGGACAGACCGGGAGTTCGGTGTCTTTCATGAACTCGTTGAAGATCATGTCCTCGGTCACGGGGTCGCCTTCGTCAAGCTTGTTGGCGACGGCACAAATGTCCTTGGCGTCGTCCAACTTTCTCAAGTTCTGGAAGCAAGTGATCTTCTGGGATCGCTCACGGGCCTTCCGCCACTGTGGAACCGCGATGCCGAGAAGCACCCCGATGATCAAGACCACGATCATGATCTCGACCAATGTAAAACCTCGACGACAACGCTTCAAATCAAATGCACCCTATGGCCATTGTCGTCAGGCTGGGCTTGAATCCGCAGGTACCGTTTTTTGACCTAATTTTCAATTTTTTCTGAAAGTTCATAAAGTTGGGCCCGCCGATTACGTAAAATAAGATGCAGATGGAGTCAAAAGCGACCTCCCCGGACCCCTGGTTAACGGCTGGCCACGAAAAGCGGTCGGCGGTCCAACAGATGTTCTCGGAGATCGCACCCACCTATGACCGGTGCAACGCCATTCTCTCGCTCCGCCTGCATCACCGATGGCGGAAGGCGGCGGTCGATAAGCTGCATCTCCGAGCCGGTGATACCGTCCTAGACGCTTGTTGCGGCACAGGAGATTTCCTAGATCCCCTCCGAAAGGTCGTCGGCGCACAAGGGAAAATTTTCGCCTACGATTTCTGCTTCCCGATGTTGGCCCGGGCCGATCAAAAAGATCCAGCCGCAGGACTTGCGTTGGGCGATGCGTGCCGCGCACCCTTCCAGTCCGCTTCCTTTGAAGGCGTCACCGTGGGTTGGGGAATCCGGAACGTCCCTGACCAAGACTTGGCGCACCAAGAGGCCTACCGCGTCTTGAAGCCTGGCGGCCGATTCGTGTCGGTTGATATGGCGATCCCACGTAATCCCATCGTGCGGGGAGTTTCAAAATTCGTCTTCCACACACTGAGCCCGGCATTGGGGGCTTTGTTTGGAGCTAAGCGAGCCTACAAGTACCTGCCAGAGAGTACGGAACGGTTCATGACGAGAGAGCAGTTGGCCAAGAGCATGGCCAAGGCCGGGTTTGTCGAAGTCCAGTGGAAGGACTTTTTCTTCGGAACGATTTGTATGCATTGGGGCAAGAAACTGTGAAAATTTTGGATTGGAACTCGGCGGTCTTGAGGGTCCAGAAGGACCTGCATCGAGTCGAACTCGAACTCGACTTGGCGTCGGATTCGCCGGTCCGGCTCGTTTCGGACGTCTGCCGCCATACCCTGAAAGCCGGCGGCAAGCGAATTCGCCCCGCCTTGGTCTTGCTCAGTGCCCGGGCCGCGGGCTATCGCGGTGCGGTGGATCGGGTCGCCCGACTCGGGGCGTGCCTTGAGATCATTCACGTGGCGACGCTTCTGCACGATGATGTGATCGACAACGCCCAGGTGCGGCGGGGTCGTCCTTCGGCGGCGTCCATTTTCGGGAACACGGGGGCGATCCTCAGCGGCGACGTCCTTCTCGCTAAGGCGATGGTCATGTTGGCCCAGGACGGGGATCTCGCGATCATCCGAAACGTCAGCGAAGCCGTGGTGGAGATGGCCCAAGGGGAGGCCCGAGAGCTGGAGCTTCGAGACGTCTTTGATCTCAGCGCCGAAGACCACTTTGCGGTTCTGCGGATGAAGACCGCAGCCTTCGTCGAATGTGCTTGTTCTGTGGGAGCAATGGTGGCCGAGGCCCCCGCCGAGTCGGTCGAGGCGTTGGCCAGCTTTGGGGACCACATCGGCATGGCATTCCAGATCGTCGACGACGTGCTCGACTTCCGCGGTGAGAGCAAAAAGACGGGCAAGACTCCCGGCACCGATCTCATTGAAGGTTGTGCCACCTTGCCGCTCATTCTTCTTCGAGAGAAGCTCACCGAGGAGGAGCGCCACTTCATCCAGAACCGCTTTGGATCGACCTGGACCGACGACGAGATTGAGATGGTGATTGGTTGGATGGAGACTCGCGGAGCCTTTTCGGAAGCGCTTGCGATCGCCGAGGATCACGCCTGCCGGGCCCGTGAGGCACTCCGCACGCTCCCACCTTCTGATGCCCGCTCTGCACTCGAAGCCCTCATCGACTTCGTCCTCGCGCGTCGGCACTAGGAAGCGATGACGCGGCTGGTCATCTTCGATCTCGACGGAACCCTCTATCGGGGCGAGTCTCCGCTTCCCGAGGCAAGGGAATGCGTGGCCCGCCTTCGGGCCGCAGGGATCCAGGTCGCCTTTCTGACGAACAATTCCAGCTATGGCCGCGCGGAGATTGGGGCGAAACTGCGCCGGTTGGGATTCTCGGCCGAAGACAGGGAATGCTACGGCACCTCCGACGAAGCCGCCTGGACCTGCCGCGAGGAGGCCTATCGACGGGTGTATGTCGTGGGAGAGCCCGGCCTCCAGCGAGCAATCGAAGGAGCAGGAGTCGAGGCAGTCCGCGATCCTGAGGACGACTCCACCCCCTGCGACGCCGTCGTGGCGGGGATCTGCCGGGAATTCAGCTATCGTTGGCTCGATTCGGCTTTGCAGCACCTTCTCCGAGGGGCCGAGTTCATCGCGACGAACCCCGATCCGACCTATCCGCTGGAAGGGGGGCGCTTGAGCCCAGGGGCCGGTTCGATCGTGTCCAGTCTCAAAACTGCGAGCAATCGCGATCCACTTGTTTTGGGCAAACCTGAGCCTCGGATCCTGCACCGAATTCTGCGCGACTTCGAAGCTTCACCCACCGAGACGTGGGTGGTCGGCGACCGGATCGATACCGACTTGGAAGCTGGTAGACGGGCGGGTTGCGGGACCTGGTTGACCCTGACCGGGGTCACCTCTGAGCTTCCCGTCGGACAGGCGGGAGGGCCGAACCTAGCGAGCTTGGTCTTCTAGTCCGCGGCGCAACTCCTCGGCCGCGTTGCGCTGCATCTGCAGGTTCTGGATCAGGCTGTCGATCTGGTTGGTCCCTTCGTGGAGAGTGCCGGAGAGGGTCTGAGTGGCGCGTTCGCTGGAATAGCGTTCGACCTCCTCACAGAGAAGTTTCAGCCTCTCGGCGAGGTTTCGAGCAGGGTGAAAGATCGCCTGGAGATGGGGGCTCTGGTGGACAAATCGTCCCTCATTCCCGTCGGCGATGTAAGCCAACCGCTCGAAGGCGTCATCCATCCGCAGCTCGGTGAAGTCCTTGACCATCTGACTAAACTCGTCCTTGCGGGTCGTCGGGGGTTCTCCAATACACCCGGCGCAGAGGACGGCAAGCTCGTCCATGGCGAGGTTCGAAGCTTTGAGAATTTCGGCCCGGGTCGCGGCTGCGTCCACGCTGAGGTTGGAGGAAGTCCAGTAAGGCCCGTCGAGAAGGGTTTGGATCCGCTCCCAATAGAAGGCCGCAGCATCGAGCAGTTGATTGGCGACGGGATCGACGGCGCGGGAGAGTCCTCGGCGGGTCTTGGCCTCCTCGAATCGGTCGAGAGCGGCGTAGACCGTGTACTCCCACTGTGCCTCGGGAGAATTGGGCTTGAAAAGCTTTCCCAGAGCGGCCTTGGTCGCACCTTGGACCATGTAGAAAGCCGGGACCGCCAAGAGGACTCCAAAGAAAACACCGAACGAGCGACCCACAAGCATCCCCGTTGCCATTGCCGCGCCGACTCCCAAGAATCCGCCGAGCACGGCCACACCCGTCTGGCGATGCTTGACGTGATTGAGCATCCGCTGCTCTAGGTAGCGTTGGAAATGTTGCGGCTTGGGTAGCTTGCCTCGGGATCCCACAGTTAGCGTATAGGATACGCCAACTGGGACCGGACGGTTTCGGCGACATCCTCCACGGAGATCTTTTCCATCGAGGGCGGACGGTAGACCGTGCGATGCTGGTCGCCGATCGGGCCGAGGATCGCGGGATCGGTGGGACCGAACAGAGCACAGACCGGGGTCCCGACCGCGCACGCGATGTGCATCGGTCCGGTATCGCCCCCGATAAAGAGATCCACCCGCTTGAGCAGGGCGGCGAGTTGGGTGAGACTGGTTTTTCCGGCGAGGTCATGGCCCCCGGTGGCCTCGGCGATCGCGGCGGTCATCGGCCGGTCAGCCGGGGCCCCGGTGACGAGGATCTGGGCCTCGAGCTTGCGGCCCAACTCGCTAAAGTTCTCGTTGCCCCAGAGCTTGTTGGGTTTGCCCGCGCTGGGGTTGAGAACGACCACCGGCCGGTGAGGATCGAGCTGGAGTTCGGTCCAAAGCCGCTCAATGTGAGCCTCGTCGGCCGGACTCTGGGGAACGTACATCGAGGGTCGGCTGGTGGCTCCAAGGGTCGCCGCCCGGTTGAGATAGACATCGAGGATGTGGACCCCAGGCTGAGGCGGGGCAAGCTCCGAGTAGAGGACCCGGGCCGCCTGTTCGCGGGCGTCGGCGGGTCCGATTCGTCGGCGGATTCCTGAGATCCTCGCCACCAGGGCCGACTTTAGGAGGCCCTGAAGATCAAGGGCGGCTTCGTAGCGGTGCGGCAAGATCTCTCGTCGAAGCTGAAACAGGCGGCTCAGAAACTTCTTTCGGTCGAGTCGATGGACCCGCGTGAGGTATGGGTTTCCCACGATCATTGCCTGGCAGTGGGTGTGGACGAGCCAACCTAACTCGGCGGCCGGATGCGCTTCTCGCAAGGCTTGGGCAACCGGCGAGGCGTGGAGTACGTCCCCGATCGCAGACATCTTGATGACGAGGATCCGAGGGGTCAACTCCTCCCCGCCTCACGGTGAACTCTTAAGCACCACAAGCCAGATCGCTCGCCGCCCGGCCCGATGC
>DDSL01000140.1:14955-17829 GCA_002343825.1 Chthonomonas sp. UBA2391 | reverse complement strand
CCCTAACCCCTACCCCCTAACCCCTAATCGACTCCATCGGGCCGAGGGCGATTTCGATGGCATCGTTCAGGGTGATCAGGCGCACGATCTGCCCGTTGGCATTGCGCAAAAAGACGCACCGGGCCGAAGCTGGCCTCAGGGCCTCCAGCACCTCCAGGGCCGAGGCTCCCTCGGGGAGTTCCAATGCGGGCAGGAGCAGGTCTGCCCAGCCAGAGTCGCTCTGCTCACTTTGGCTGAGCCACGCTCGGGACTTGACCACACCCCGAAGCGCATCCAACGAGCCATCACCCACGGCTAGGTAGCTGTGCAAGGAGGCGCGAATCTGGGCATCGAGTACCTCCCAATCCGCATGGAGATCCAGCCACTCGATCTTCTCCCGTGGGGTCCCGATGGATCCCAGCCCCTGATCACTCAGGTGCAGAATCCGCTCCATGATCCGCTGCTCCCGCTCGTCGATCCCACCTTTGCGGCAACCTTCGCGCAGGAGCGTCTTGATGTCCTCTTCGGTGACCCGGGTCGCCTCGGCGGGGGCGACTCGAAAGAGCCGCTGGAGCACATCGACTGCCGCTCCGACAACCCAAGCGAGCGGGCGCGTAACCGAAATCCAGATCCGCATCGGCGACGCGCTCGCAAGCGCGATCTCGTTAGCCTTGACGAACCCGATCTGCTTGGGAAAGACGTTGGTGAAGATCAATGCAAAGATCGTGAAGCCGAGGATCGTCACGTTGTCGCTCACGGTTTCGACCCACCGTCCTTGCCCAAATTGGCGTTGGAACCAGGTCAGCACCGGCGCCTGAAAATGTTCTCCGATCAGGGCCCCTACGCCAAAGCTTGCAAAGGTCGTGATGAGTTGGAGCGAGGAGAGGAAACTGGCGGGCCGGCGCTGATAGGCCATCACCATCTTGCCCCGGCGGTCCCCGCCGGCGATCGCTTGTTCCATCCGTTCGGGACGGGCCGAATAGGTGGCCATCTCGGCCGCCGTGGCCAGGGCGGTGAGCAAAAGCAACAACAGAATCAGGCCCCAGATCATCGGTGCTCGTAAGGATATCCGCTCGGAGGATTTCCCTCTCCGGTAGACTCCCGCAGAAGCCTATGGCGAGCTCAATCGGCAGGATCTTTCGCGTCACCACTTGGGGGGAATCCCACGGGCCAACGGTCGGCGTCGTCGTCGATGGCTGCCCGCCAAAGATGCCCCTTGATCCTGCCGAAATTCAAGCCGAACTCGACCGGCGACGCCCCGGACAGAGCAAGATCGTCACCCAGCGCAAGGAGGCCGACGAGGTCGAAATCCTCAGTGGAGTGGTCGATGGGCTAACCGTCGGGACGCCCATCGGCATGATGGTGCGGAACCAGGACGCTCGGAGTCGGGATTACGACGAGATCCGGGACAAGTACCGCCCCAGTCACGCCGACTTTGCCTATGACCAGAAGTTCGGGATCCGGGCCTGGAGCGGCGGAGGTCGCGCGAGCGCGCGAGAGACCATCGGCCGCGTCGCCGCCGGAGCGCTGGCCAAAAAGGCGCTTCGCTTGCTCTTTGGAGTCGAGATCGTGGCCTACGTCGAGACCGTGCAAGACCTCAAGGCCAGCATCGATCCTCTCACCGTGACGCTGGATCAGGTTGAGAGCAACATCGTTCGCTGCCCCGATCCCGAAGCGGCCGCCAAGATGCTTGACCGGATTGAGCAGATCCGCAAGGATGGAAACTCGGTAGGAGGGGTGATCGGCTGCGTGGCGCGGGGGGTCCCGGCGGGCTGGGGCGAGCCGATTTTCGACAAGCTTGAGGCTGACCTCGGCAAAGCGATCCTGTCTCTACCCGCCTGCAAGGGCTTTGAGGTCGGCAGTGGATTCGCAGGAACTCTGCTCACTGGGCTGGAACACAACGACGAATACTTTGCCGACGAAGAGCGCCACGTCTCCACGCTCACCAACCTCAGCGGAGGGATTCAGGGCGGGATCTCGAACGGAATGCCGATCTTGATGCGGGCCGCCTTTAAGCCGGTAGCGACCATCCTGCACGAGCAGCGGACCGTCACCACCGATCACGAAAACACCACCCTGAAGGGGCGCGGACGTCATGATCCGTGCGTTTTGCCAAGGGCCGTCCCGATGGTCGAAGCCATGGCGGCGATCATCCTTTTGGACCACGCCCTGCGCCAGACGCCGAATTCCTTAACATTCTCTTAACAATCCAGACTCAGAATTCCCATGGGGACCCATGTTATCAATGACTCCTCCTATTGAAGAAGTCGCTCTTACCACCAAGATTTCGGCCAAGAACGTCGACTTCTTCTATGGCTCGTTTCATGCCTTGAAGGGGATCTCGATGGAGATTCCGGATCGGCATATCACGGCCTTGATCGGTCCCTCAGGTTGCGGAAAATCGACTTTTTTGCGGTGCCTGAACCGCATGAACGACTTGATCGACGGTGCCCGGCTCGAGGGCCAGATCTCGATGGAGGGCCAGGACATCTATGGCTCGGGGATCGACCCCGTCGGATTGCGCAAGCAGGTCGGGATGGTCTNNTTTCAGAAGCCCAACCCCTTCCCGATGTCGATCTACGACAACATCGCCTACGGCCCTCGTATTCACGGTCTTCGAGGCCGGGCCGCCCTCGACGAATTGGTCGAAACCACTCTGCGCCAAGCTGCTCTGTGGGATGAAGTGAAGGACAAGCTGAAGGAGAGTGGCTCTTCCCTCTCGGGTGGTCAGCAACAGCGACTCTGTATCGCTCGCTCGCTCGCCGTCGATCCCGAAGTCTTGCTGATGGACGAACCCTGCTCGGCTCTTGACCCGATCGCGACCGGCAAGATCGAGGACCTCATGCTGGAGCTTCGAGAACGCTACACGATCGTCATCGTCACCCACAACATGCA
>DDSL01000140.1:0-14921 GCA_002343825.1 Chthonomonas sp. UBA2391 | reverse complement strand
AACCGAAGACTACATCACCGGCCGGTTCGGTTAACAGTACTGGGCTTGCTGAATGGCCTTCTCGTGATTTGGATTGATCGCGAGGAGAGCCTTGAGTTCGGCGCAGGCTTGGTCCATCTCACCCAGCATCATGAGCGTCATCGCAAGATCGTAACGAGCGGATTCATGCATCGGATTAGCGGCCACGACCTTTCTAAGAGTCTCGATGCTGGCCTCAAATTCGCCCTCAAATCCTTCGACGAGCCCCATTTGCCACTGGGCATCGGCATGGTTAGGCTCCTGGCCTAATACGGCCATGAAGTACAGTTTGGCCTCGCCGTAGCGGCCATCACAGCGGGCCTCAAACCCCGTTTGGTAAAGCTCTTCAACCGTCATCGGACCCGTCTTGCTGATTCGATGATGGGAGGTTACCCGGAAACCCGGACCTATGCAGGCCCGGGTTCAAATCGGGGAGGCGGGATACTGCGACCGCTCTTGTCGCCCGTCGTCTCGGTGGAATCGGCTTCCTCGTTGGAAGGCGGTTCGGGCGGAGCCACATACTCGGGGAGTTCGCGGCCTTCCATGACGGCCAAGAACTCTTCGCGGCCGAGCGTCTCTCGTTCGAGCAGCGCCTTGGCGCACGCGTCGAGAATGTCTCGGTGGCGGGTGAGGATTTCGGTGGCCCGCTGGTGCGCTTGCTCCACGAGGTGGTGAACCTCGTCATCGATCATTTCCGCGACGTTCTCGCTATAGTCCCGATCTTCGTAGGCGTCTCGACCTAGGAACGGGTTGCGAGATCGTCGGCCCACCGCGCGGGTACCCAACTTTTCGCTCATCCCGAATTCGCAGACCATGGCCCGGGCAATTCGGGTGACCCGCTCAAGGTCGCTATACGCCCCGGTCCACCGCTCACCGAAGACGATTTCTTCGGCCACGAGTCCGCCGAGGCTCATGGCGATGTCGTCCATGAGTTCACTGCGGCTTTGGCTGAATTTTTCTTCGTCCGGCAGGCTCCACGTGATCCCGAGGGCGTGACCACGGGGCAGAATCGTGACCTTGTGGATCGGGTCGCAGTGCTCCAGCACCTCGCCCACGATGGCGTGTCCGGCTTCGTGATAGGCGGTCAGCTCGCGATCCTTTTGTGTCATGCGGCGGCTCTTCCGGGCCGGGCCGACCATGACTCGGTCGAGCGACTCTTCCATCTCGGGCATTCCGATCTTGGTCTTGTTGTTCCGGGCGGCCAAGAGCGCTGCTTCGTTCAGGGCATTCGCGAGATCGGCTCCGGTGAAGCCGGGCGTTCTCTTGGCAATGACTCCAAGATCAACGTTCGATTCGAACGGCTTTCCGCGAGCGTGGATCTTCAGGATCATCTCCCGACCCTTAGCGTCGGGTGCATCGACCACGATCTGGCGATCGAAGCGACCCGGACGGAGCAGGGCCGGATCCAAAACGTCAGGCCGGTTGGTGGCCGCAATCATGATGACCCCGGTGTTCGGGTCAAATCCGTCCATCTCGACGAGCAACTGGTTGAGCGTCTGCTCTCGCTCGTCGTGGCCTCCACCGAGTCCGGCACCCCGCTGGCGACCGACGGCGTCGATTTCGTCGATGAAGATCAAGCATGGACGGTGAGCCTTGGCGGTTTCAAACAAGTCGCGAACGCGCGCGGCACCTACCCCTACGAACATTTCGACGAAATCTGAACCCGAAATGTGGAAGAAGGGGACTCCCGCCTCGCCGGCAATAGCTCGCGAGAGGTGGGTCTTCCCGACGCCGGGAGGTCCGGTGAGCAAGATGCCTTTGGGGATTTTGGCCCCGAGCGCGACATACTTCTTGGTGTTCTTCAGGAAGTCGACGATCTCCGAGAGTTCCTGCTTGGCTTCCTCGATCCCGGCAACATCGTCAAAGGTCACCTTCTGACCGGTGTCGCCAACCCGCTTGGCTCGGCTTCGACCGAAGCTCAGCGCTTGATTTCCCCCGCTCTGGGCCGGGCGGATGATGAAGAAATAGAACATCAACGCCAGAAGGATTGGGACCAAGAAGATGCCCAAAAAGCCCATGATGGCGTTCGTGGGCGGAGGGTCCTTCATGGTCACGCGAACCGCGTTGTCCTCCAAAAGCTGGAACAACTTATCGCCCTGTGGACTGTTCGCCGACACGGCGCGGACGACATAGGCTTTTGCCTTGGCATCGCCCTCGGCCTTGAGCTTCCCGTCAATGTTCTCGTTCTGCCACATGGCAGAGTCAACCCGCCCTTCGGAAACCGCCTTGACGAATTCCGTATAGGTGAACTCTTTCGGCTTTTCGCTCCCCATCAGGGCCGGAGTACCGACCATGCTGAGGATGACGATCGCCATCAGAACAGTAAAAAGGCTTATGAAGAGCGCGCGGGCGGACTTATTCAACGAATCTCCTTGGTGGTCACGGGTCTGTTCTAGATTACGAACGTTAACCCGACGAGGTTCACCTTCATTATGACCCCTCGGACGATAGAGGCCCAAACACGAGCAAGATCGCACGCTCGGTAGCCTCTGAGATTCGGACTCGGTCGGCCACGGCCAGCCCGGGGACCCATACCGGACCGACCATATCCCAGATCACCGGAAGTCGTCGCCGGGCCGCTTGGGTGAGTTTGGCGTCGGCCATCAGGTCGTGAATCTTTTTGGATCCGCCCAGCCCGAGAGGCTCCATCCGGTCCCCCGGCTCCGCGCTCCGGAAGTGCAGTCCACCTTGGACCTGTCGAGCATCAAGTTTTTGCGAGAGGCCCCCCGTCGGGTAGGGTAATGGCTCTGCACTCTGGGCCCGAATGAACCACCCGAACTCATCGGCAAAGGTCTCTCCGGGCAAAGTTACCGGGTAGCGAAACGGTGCATCGACCGCGAGAATCCGAGCGTGGATCATCTCGCCGGAGACCTCCCAGACCACATTCCCCCCCGAAAAGGTGACCGAACCACTCAGGCGAACGGCTTCCAACGCGGCCTCCACTTGGTCGAATTCGGGATCGGCTCCCAGGACCCCAGCCACCAGCCGGACACTCCGCCGAGCCAGAACCGGCGGCAGACTCTGAAACTGAACTCGCTGAAGCGCAACCTCGACATCCCGAGTGAGAAAACTCAATTCGCCATTGAGCTGGACTTCCAGAGGTTCCAGATTCGCCGCCGCGACCGAGTCCAAGAACGAGTCTTCTTCGGCAATGAGCCTTGATGTGCGGGCAATCCGGTCGACGGCTCCGGCCTGGAGCGCTTCCAGAACGGGAATCACTCCGGTCCGGACCCTAACCCGAGAGAACTGGCCATCGCTGTTGGCCGGATCGTCATGGAACCAAAGGCCCCGTTCGGCGCAGAACGCACGCGTCTCCGCTCGACCAATTCTGAGAAGGGGCCGGATGATGCCATCCCGTTCCTCGGGAATCCCCCGTAATCCCCGAAGTCCACTGCCCCGGGCGAGATGTAAAAGAACCGTTTCGGCCTGATCGTCGGCGGTGTGCCCGGTGGCGATCTGCGCGCACTCGAACTGCCGGGCCGCCCGGTGAAAGAACTCATACCGAGCTAGGCGCCCGGCCTCCTCAATCCCGATTCCCCGATCGTGGGCGATTGCGGGAACGTCGGCCCGGCCCATCGCGAACTCAATCCCGAGACTCTCGGCATAGCTGCGGCATTGGTCGGCTTCCTGGTCAGCCTCGGGCCGCATCCCGTGGTGCAAGTGAGCCGCCACCACCGTCACGCCGAGCTCGTGAAGAAGCGTGAGAAGAGCCGTCGAGTCGGCTCCTCCGCTGTATCCGACGAGGACCCGAGCCCCAGGAAGGATCAAACCGGTGTCGGCAACGCGATTGGCCAAGCTCACCCCCCTATTGTGACCCGCGAACAAGATTGGGTTCACTGCCAAGTAATGCGCCTCGAACTCACCCCGCTTGTGGAAAGGCTACGGTCTTTGGCCAAGCGGGGCGATGTCGCAACCATCCGCGAGGAACTTGAGGACATCCATGAGGTCGACCTTGCCGACGCTCTTGAGCGGATGACCGTGGAAGAGGGCCTAGAGGTCTTCCGGAAGCTCGAACCTGTCGACGCCGCCTTCATCTTGACCGAGCTCACCCAAGAGACCCAGCGGCTCTACTCGGAAGAGCTTAGCGACGAAGTTCTGGCCTACTACCTCGACATCCTGCCCATGGACGACGCCTTGGGCTTGAGGGAATCCATCGGCGAAGACCGATTCGAAGTCCTCCTCAACATGATCCCCCAGCCGGACGCCCAAGAGATCCGGCGGAGCCTGCGCTACCCCGAAGACTCAGTGGGCCGGGTCATGACCGAGGGCTTCTTCAAGGTCAATCCGGACCAGAGCATCGCCAGCGTTTTGGCCGATATCCGCCTCGCGAGTGAGGATAAGTACGAATCGGTCTATGACCTCTACGTCCTTGATGAGGGCGAGCACCTTCTCGGCGTGTTCAGCCTTCGCCGAGCCGTCCGAGCCCGCCCCGACCTCACCGCCCGGGAGCTGATGAACGACGAGATCGTGACCGCCCGGGCCAGCGACCCCGCCGAAACCGTCGCTCGCGACCTCGCTCGCTATGGCTTCCGCGCCCTGCCCGTAGTCGACGACCGCGGGCGGATGGTCGGCGTGCTGACCGGCGACGACGCCCAGTACCTGATCGGCCAAGCCGACACCGTCGACGTCCTGAAGCTTGGGGCTGTCGGAGGCGACGCCGACAGCTATCTCAGCCTCAACCCCTTGCAGCTCTACCGACGCCGCGTGGTTTGGCTGCTCGGCCTCTTCGTAGCCGAGACCCTGACCGGGACCGTGATGCGGCACTATGCTCAGGCGGCTGAGCTCAACCCCCTGACGTTCTTCATCCCTTTGATCATCGGGGCGGGCGGAAACACCGGGTCGCAGGCCACCACCACCATCACCCGGGCGATCGCCGTCGGCGACGTGAAGACGAGCGATCTTATGGCCGTTCTCAAGCGAGAACTGCCCACCTCAGTGATGCTCGGACTAACTTTAGGGGCGATCGGGTACTTCCGAGCGATTTTTTGGACCGAATCGGCCTCGCTGATCCCCTATGTCGTGGGGCTCTCGCTACCTTTGGTCACGATCTGGGCGACCTGCATTGGAGGGATCTTGCCCATCTTGGCCAAGCGGCTGCGGTTTGACCCAGCGGTGATGAGCGCTCCGTTCATCTCGACCTTCGTCGACGCGACAGGGCTGATCATCTACTTTGAGGTTGCCCTCCGGATCCTGGGGCGCAACGCCTTCGGCTAGGCAGCTATTCCCATTCGATCGTCGCGGGCGGCTTGCTGGTGAGGTCATACAAGACCCGGTTGACCCCGGGGACCTCGTTCACAATCCGGTTGGCAATATGCTCCAGCGCATCGTAGGGGAGGGGAACGGCGGTGGCGGTCATCGCATCCTCACTCTGGACCGCCCGAAGAACGATCGGCTGCTGATAGGTGCGCTCGTCGCCCATGACGCCGACGCTGCGGACGTCCAGAAGCGCGGCATAGCTCTGCCAGATCCCCTTGTGGAGCCCTCGCTCGCGGAGCTCGCTGCGGAAGATCCAGTCCGCGTCTTGAACGATCCGGACCCGCTCGGGGGTGACCTCACCCAGGATCCGCACGCCGAGTCCGGGCCCCGGGAACGGCTCGCGCTCGACCATGGCCTCGGGCAACCCGAGCTGACGACCGACCTCGCGGACTTCATCTTTGAAGAGCCACTTGAGGGGTTCGATCACCTTCAACCGCATCCAGTCGGGCAGACCGCCGACATTGTGGTGAGTCTTAATCTTGGCCGCCGTCGGCGACCCGCTCTCGATCACGTCCGGATAGAGCGTGCCTTGGGCTAGGAAGTCACAGCCGCTGAGTTCATCGGCGTGTTGCTCGAAGGACCGGACGAATTCGGCCCCGATGATCTTGCGTTTTTGCTCGGGATCGGTGACCCCTGCTAGCGCGGAAAAGAACTGGTCTTGGGCCTCGATCACCACCAACCGGGGGTGGAAGTGGTTCGTGAAGGCATCGACGACCTCTTGGGCCTCGTTCTTGCGGAGCAAGCCATGATCGACGAAGACGCAGGTGACTTGGTCGCCCAAGGCCTCGGTGAGCAACGCAGCCGCGACCGAGGAATCGACCCCGCCGCTGGTGGCGCAGAGCACTCTTCCCTCCCCGACCTCGGCCCGGATCGCGGCCACCGTCTCTTCGATGAAGGCTTGGCTGGTCCAATCCCGCGTGAGCCCGGCCCGGTCGAGAAAGCCCTGCAGGACAGCCCGGCCCGAGAGGGTGTGGCTGACCTCGGGGTGGAACTGCACGCCATAGATCCGGCGCTCGGCGTCTTCCATCGCCGCGACCGGGCAGCTGGCGGTTTCACCCGTCACTCGGAACCCCGTGGGGACCTCCAAGACCTGGTCGCCGTGGCTCATCCAGACCTGCCCTTGTTCCATGGTTCCGACCAGCGAGCTGGGCTGGTTGATGTGGAGCGCGCGGCGACCATATTCGCGGTCGTCGGCCCGCTCGACCCTTCCGCCCAGGTTCGCCGAGATCCATTGGTGGCCATAGCAGATGCCGAGGATCGGGATCTGGCCGGCATAGGGGGCGAGCTCCAGATGGGGGGCGCCGGGTTCGAGCACCGACCGGGGCCCTCCGCTGAGGATCAGAGCCCTGGGCTCTTTTTCTTCGATCGCCTGGGCGGCCTTGGTCCAGGACACCATCTCGCTATAGACTCCCGCCTCGCGCACTCTGCGGACGATGAGCTGGGTGTACTGTCCGCCAAAATCAACGACGAGAACGGTCTGGTGGGCCATGGAATGCCTAGGAATATACCGGACCGCCGGTTCCGGGTGGTCCCGCCGTGGCCGAACCGCCCGGCNNGGCGTCATAGACCCGCGTCGAGCTCAAAGAAGAAGCCGACTGCGACTGCGCCTCCACGCTCTTTAGGCCGGTATGGTTGTAAGTCTTGGTAGATCCCACCTTCTGCCCAATCCCCATAGTGACGTCGGTCGTGCTGGAAGACGTCCAGTGACTCACCACCGGAGCCGTCATGACCAGCCCCAGCACCAGGATGCTGGTCAATATGAGCAGCCGCGGCGACAGATCTATACAACTACAGATAGGAAGGCTGAACTGATAGTTTCCAACTTAAATTGGAGCCGGAGTTTGAAACCGTAACTACAACGCGTCTATGATATTCGTCGACACCCGCGAACCACCGGGAAACATAAACGACCGACTCGCTTGTCGCCCGGTTACCTGTCCGCGGAGTCCCTTGGTCCTCGCGAACAAATTCGTGCTGTTTTGCGAACGTATCGAGGTGCCGTAATCGCTCTTCTGATGGAAGAAGTTTAACCCGTTGGAGTTCAGTCTCCCAGAGGTTCCGCCAAACCTTCATTTGTCGATTGCTGGCTGATTCGACGCACCCGACGCCACAGCCGATGGTCACGATAAGGAACATGATCTTCAACGAGCGCTGCCACTTCTTTCGAACCATAGTCTCACCACTTGCTCATCGGCCCGGGAGCAGTCGAAATCTTCCGCGGCGGCCAATCGCTTCAGTCGATAAGCGGAGCGACATAAGGTCTATAGACATAGAAGATTCCGATAAAGATTGCCACTCCGACAACGAACCAGAAGATAGCTCGTGCCGCGAATACCATTTTCGATGCTGGTTCTTGGTTCAAATGTTGGCCGTGCTCGGTCGGCTTCAGATTCTGAGCTTGGCCGCGAATACTCAGGAGATCCGTCACCGAGAACAAGCCGAGTGTCAACAGGGCTAACCAAATCAAGTACGGGTTGGATTCAGCGTCAAAGAGCCTCGAAACGTCGAGGCGAGCCGTGCTCCCCGCTATCACGAATAGAACCGATATCGCTGCATTTACCCATATGGCCATCACGAGAGATACGAGCAGGTACTTTATCGACGAGCGTAATCCAGCCTTGGCTGTACAAGAAGCCGAAACCCCCAGGCACCAAGCCATGGCTGTGAACGAGTAAATCACTAGCAGCCCCCAAACTTCGCCTTGCGCAAGCAGGAAAAGTAACAAGAAGCCTACGAAAAGAACGCGAGCATTCCAAACGAGGACCGCACTTGGATTCGCAAAAAGTGTTGCTTTCAGTCTCTCTACCCTCATCGCTTACCTACTACTGAGTTCCCGGCAATTCTACAAGTAATCACTCCACTTGATCGGCCACATTGGACTTCTAAATCGGCCTTTTGGATCGGGCCAAAGGCCCGGGAGCGTGATCCAAGGCAATTCGCCATACTTATCATTCTCCGCTTTTCCTATCGATGGAGCCCCGGTGAATGGCATACCCGGAGGCGAACCCGTAAACTCAAAGCCTCTCAACCTTGTCCCGCCTTCGTCAGTAAGTTGGCCAACGAATCCCAAAGGATCGAATCCTACACCGTCTGGCGTATCAACAGCGTTGTACTCGACACCAAATATTAGCTTCCGCCAAATGGGTACCCCTTCTTTGGTCACATCCGTAAGGCCATAGTCGGGGTCAAATCCGCTGCCTTTTGTTGATTCACCTGGTTTTAGCACGATTACGGCTGGCAAACGAATAGGATAGGGACTTAGCAAAGGATTGTAGATGATAACGTCGCCGAGCAAGATGATGTCGTGGTCAGTTTCGTTGTTTACTATGGCTGGAGTACTATCTGGATTTAGTCCTGTAGGATCCGTATGCTTCAATGGATTATTTTCACCGTACGCATACCAATTCCGTCCATCCTTTATCGCATCGCGAGTAAGGAACCTTCCCATATTCGGGTCGTAGAAGCGGTGGCCGAGGAGTTGGAGGTCGTTCGAGTCGCTCTGGTAACCATACGCCCCGCCGTGGCCGAACCGCCCGGCGTGGGTTCCGGTCGAAGAAACCACCGCCCCCCAGGCGTCATAGACCCGCGTCGAGCTTAGGGCGGAAGCCGACTGCGACTGCGCCTCCACGCTCTTCAGGCCGTTATGGTTGTAAGTCTTTGTGCTGCCCACCTTCTGCCCAATCCCCGGAGTCACTTCGGTCGTGGTCGATCCGGTCACATGACTCACCACCGGAGCCGTCACGCCCACCCCATCTCTCTTGAACGTCGTCTAACCACCATCCCGTTCCCGAACCCGAGTTCCAAGGCCATCATTTCGTGGACCTCTATTTAAAAACTCGCCTTGAAACTTGGCAATCTCACTTTGGCAGATTGGGTTGACGCGGAATTGCGGCGTAGAGTGACAGCCGGAGTCCGTCTAACTCTTCCGGCGAAGCAACCCGTGCTTTGTTGTTCAAGAATAGATCGCCCTCGTACGTCACACCGAGAGCACCAAAATCCCCAAGGAGCAGAATCCGAACGTCGACATGATTCTTGGCCGGGAAGCGCTTCCACCCCTCCGCCTTGTCTTGATCCGAGACGAATTGGTCCCAGTAATCCTTGTTCTTAATCATTAAGGATGTTATGTCATAGTATCCCTTCCGCTGATCGAAACTAAGGCCAGCGTAAGGTCCCGATCCATCTAGTGGAAAGTAGAGAAATTGCCAGTCTGGTTTCCTGGGACTGCTCTGTTGAGTAAAGCTGCATACGATCATCAGGCAACCTAGTAATATTGTTTTCATTGCATTCTTGCCCCACCAATTTTGTAAGGTCCCCTCAAAGGAAATCTCCATTGCTTTCGAACGGGATTTTCAATCTCATCAACGAGTCGATTCTCTTCTTTGGGACTTCCACCGTAACCGAGAAGAAGATGTGCGACTTCATGCACCAGAATCAGGAAAAGGTTCACTGGAGCATTTTTACCGTCTAAACCGTTAATCTCTTCGTCAAAGTCGATTCCAACAAGTATCCTACGAAGCTCGGGTACCGCTACACTCGACCCGCCGGGTGCAAGACTTATGATGTATTCAGTCTCTGACTCGAGCAACTCCTTTGCAGCAGCTCCAATTTTACCCCCAGAGAGCACCATCATCAGAAGGATCAAGAAGATGTAAGTCTCCCAGTCTTGTTTGGTGAGATTTGGATACCTCTTGAGAATGTCTGGTGTAACGTTAACTGTGACCTTTAGTCCCGTTGGATCGGCAGCCGTTAATGGGTTGTTGCTGCAGTAGGCATACCAGTTCCGTCCATCCTTGATGCGGTCTCGTGTTAAGAACCTTCCCACATTCGGGTCGTAGAAACGGTGGCCGAGGAGTTGGAGATCGTTGCTGTCGCTCTGATAGCCATACGCCCCGCCGTGGCCGAACCGCCCGGCGTGGGTTCCGGTACTAGAGGCCAACGCTCCGCTCATGCCCGCATTGTACGACACATTCACAGCAACCTCCAAGCAATTCGTCAAGTTCCAGCTACCCTTTAGCCAGTCCTCACCAGGCCGCGGGCAGGCTTATCGGTCGCCCCGGGGCGGAGACCCCCGAGAATCGGGGGGCGAGGGTTTGGCCCGGGCCGGGGCGATCCCGGCACAAAAAATGGCCGCCAGACCGAAGTCCGGCGGCTCTTGGAGCAACCTCCAAAGTCGTAAGGATCAGTCGAATTTCACGACGAATCCGACTCCCAGCTTCATCTTTCCGTCCGGGGTCACGCGGCTCACCCGTTTGCTGACCCACGAGACTTTGCCCGTCCCGACGAGGACATCTTCATCCCGTCCAAGGCTTTCGCCGGTCTCGGGGTCCTTGATCTCTTTGCCCGGCCGGTAGATCTTCAGCGAATCACCCACCTTCAGGCCATCATCTTCCCCGCGGTTGAGCGTGGCCCGCCCCGTTTCAGCGTCCATGTCCGCGACGCGGCCTTCCCAGGCGACGGTCTCCATCTTGGTGATGATCTGCTGGACTGCGGCCACGACTGCGTTGCGGGTGGCTTTTTCGATCGGCTGCTCCTTGCTGCCGCCGCCGAAGATCCCGACACTGCCGAAGTTCACCCCACCGAAGGCGGCCTCGCTCTTGCTATCCCCGCTTGCGCTGGCGACGTGGACGATCCGGCTGGTGAGGGGGTCCACAAACTTGACATCGATCGTCACGGCGGCTACCTTTTTGGCTCCCCCAAACTGGAAGCCAGCGATATTTACGCCGCCTCCGCCGCTCGATTTGTTGTCCGTGAACTCGGTGACCGCCGCCCGGACGACCATCTGCGCACCGAGGACGCTTCCCGCTTTGACCCGCGTCTGCTCATTACCAAGCTCTTCGCCGATCCGGATCTCTTCTCGGGTGTCGTCGATGTTCACCCTTTCGAGCATCACGAAACGCCCGGTCTGGTGAAGCGCGGTCTCGAGCATCTCGGTCAACTTCAGGCCGACATCGCTCAGGGTGTTGATGCCGTTGGTCTGCTTGAGAACGCGAAGGAACTCATCAGAGGCTCGCCCCGATTCGGGGCCCGGCATGTTCACGTTCATCACCGCGATCCGCTTCTTGGGTCCCGTGTAAGCGGGCAGAGGGGCCGGCTCATTTTTCTTCTTGTTATCGCTGAGGGCGGGGGCCGTGATGGCAGAGAGGGCGACGGCCGTGATGACGAATCTGGAAAGGTTCTTGCTGAACATGCCCTTATCGTAGGGCCCGATTTGGGCCGGGGCTGTGACCCCGCTCACGGGAGCAGTGTGATCTGGATCACAGCCGTGTAAACTCGCCGACGTGAGGCGCATTCCCCCCATCGTCGCGATCTTCATCACGGTCCTCATCGACCTCCTCGGGTTCGCGATGTTCATCCCCGACCTCCAGTTGCGGGGTGAGCAGATCATCCGCGCCGAGCTCGGGGCCAGTGCTCCGGTGTGGCTTATCGGAACCTGGGTGGGAATCTTTTTGGGGGCGTATAGCGTCGCCCAGCTGCTGACCGCGCCGCTCCTCGGTCGGCTGAGCGACACGCGGGGTCGCCGCATCGTTCTCCTCATCTCGTGCCTGCTCAGCATCGGCAGCTACGTGGTCTATGCCCACGCCGATACGATTTTCTGGATTCTGGTTTCGCGGATTCTGTCGGGCATCGCGGCCGCCAACCTGGGGGTGGCTTTTGCCTATGTCGCGGATACGACTGCGCCGGAAGACCGGGCCAAGAGCCTAGGCCTGCTCGGGGCCGCCTTTGGGCTCGGGTTCATCCTAGGGCCCGTCATCGGAGCCCAACTCCTTCGAGTCAGCGATGATTCCCCGATCCTCCTAGGCTATGTGACCGCTGGCCTCTGCCTGGTGAACTTCCTCTTCATCCTCTTCTGCGTTCCCGAGAGCCTCAAGCCAGAAAGGGTCGTCGAAAAGCCCAAGATGATCGAGGACCTCAAGGTCGCCTTGCGGACCCCCCAACTGGGCATGATGCTCGCGATGTTCTTCGCCATCAATCTGGGGTTCACCAATCTGGAGACCACCTACTTCCGGCTGATTGCCGACCCCAATTGGATCTTCAAGTTTGAGGACCCCAAAGGTCAGGGCGCGCTCGTGCTGGCGATGGTGGGAGTTGTTGGGGTCCTGGTGCAGGGGGTCTTGGTGGGCATTCTCACCAAGCGGTTTGGCGAGCACAAGGTGCTCAAGTACTCCTATCTTCTCTTCATCCCGTCTTTCTTGCTGGTTCCGTTCACGCCGCTTTGGTTCCCTGGTGTCCTGGTGATCATCGGCCTCGGGCTCGGCAACGGCCTGGCCCAACCGAGTTTGAACTCGCTGATCTCGCGCAACGCCCCGCTCACCATGCAGGGTGGGATCTTTGGGATCACCCAAGCCCTCGGCGCGCTGGCTCGGGCCATCGGGCCGATGGTGAGCAATCCGCTGTTTAACTGGAAGCCGTGGGCGCCCTATGCCCTCGGCACGATCATCGCCCTCTTCCCGGCCATCGCCGCGTGGACGGCTTTGCGCGCTCCGGAACCGGAGCCCTCGACATGATCCGGTTTGATACCATCGTGGCCTGCATCACGGGGCCAGGACCGGGAGCCGTAGCCGTGATCCGAGTCAGTGGGCCTGAGGCCTGGACCGTCGCCGAGAATGTCTTCGAACACTGGCCGGAAGAGCCCCAGAGTCACCGGGCCTACTACGGAACCTTCGCCCACGGCGACGATGGTCTTTGCTTGCCATTCGCCGAGGGGCGCAGCTACACCGGAGAGCAGTCGGCCGAATTCAGTATTCACGGGTCGCGGGCTTCGGTCGAAGGGCTGATTCAGCATTGCCGTTCGGCCGGAGCGAGAATGGCCGAGCCCGGAGAATTCACCCGGCGAGCTTTCTTGAATGGGAGATTGGACCTCAGCGCGGCGGAAGCCGTCCACGAGACCATCCGGGCGCAAACTCGGCTCGAATTGGAAGTCGCGCGTCGCCGCCGAGAAGGGCTGCTGGCGGGCCAGATCGCCGAGTTTCGTCAGGCCGCGCTCTTGGCCCTCGGGGCCATCGAGGCCACGGTGGATTTCAGCGAAGAGATCGGGGATCTGGATGGACCAGCCCTGGCCGATGAGCTCGAGTCCACGGCCCAAGGCCTGTGGGACCTCGCCGAACGGAGCCGACTCCAGCGCCCGCCGGAATCGGGTTACCGGGTGGCCCTCGTCGGACGACCGAATGCAGGAAAATCCTCCCTCTTCAACGCACTCCTCGGAGAAGGTCGCGCAATCGTGACCGAGATCCCTGGCACCACCCGCGATACGATCGAAGAACTCATCGAGCTCGGCGGCTTCCCCGTCCGGCTGATCGATACGGCTGGGTTGCGCGAGAGTCAGGACCAAGTCGAACGAATCGGGATCGAACGGACCCGGGCCGCCAGCGAACTCAGCCACCTCGTTCTCTTTCTCTTCGATGCCGCTGCGGGATGGAGCGAGGAGGACGCTGAAATCCATGCCTCGTTGGAGGCCCCCGTTATCAAGGTTGCAAGCAAGGCCGACCTCGTCAAGGAGCTCCCGGCGAATACCCTTGCCGTGAGCGCCAAAACCGGAGCCGGCATCAGCCAATTGGAGGCAGCCCTTCGAGCCCACCTTCAGTCTGTGATCGGAGAAGATCCGGGGACCGCCCTGCTCAATGACCGGCATCAACCGGAGGTCGAGCGCGCTTGGGAAGCGGTGGTCGCGGCCCAGAACGTTTTGCGCGCCGATCTGCCCATCGATCTCGCCGCGGTCCATCTGAGGGATGCCCTCGACCGGCTTGGCCTCATCACCGGCGAAACGGCGAATGTCGACTTGGTTGATCAGATCTTTGGCCAGTTCTGCATCGGAAAATAAAGCGGCCCCTTAGCGGGGCCCAGGTGATCTGCAGAGCATGAAATGGAAGGACGAGAGTTCTAGAAGACCGCCTGCGCACTGCACCACGGGCCTCCATATTGGATGCTACACCTGATTTGTTAAGAAAAATGCCTATTTGCGATTGTCTCGCACAAATTGGGCATAGAGACCCAGTTTGTCGGTATTGATGCGGTGGACTCCAGCTTGGGTGAGCTCTCGCCAAACGTTCTCTTGGTCAGGAGCCCCCCAAAATCGGAGTTCTCGGCCTCGGCGCGAGACCTGTCGAACGAGGCTCCGCAGCCGTAGGCGCTCCAGTGCTGGCATCTCGCCGCGCCCGGTCCAGCTGAAGAAGCTGGCCCAAGACGTGCTGATCCAAGGCATTGTTTTCGAATCAAGCCGAGACTGGCGATCAGTGAGCCTCCCGTCGATCCCGGCCCAGGCCCCCGCCTCTTGGGTCAGCGTGCCGAGCGGTCGGTCGCCGGAGATGACAACCCGAATCCGCCCGAGTGCCGGTCTGCGTTGGAGCTCAGCCCGGATCGCTGCATAGGTTGATTCGCCATCGGCCTTGATGTCGATCATCAGCGTGAACGGCTCAGGAACGTTGCCATGGGCGATTCTCTCGGTCAGCGGATCCAGATAGAGGGTAGCGAGGGTCCGGTCCGGTTTGAGTTCGGGCCGGTCATGGCCGACGAGGATCTGGCCGTCGACAAGGAAGACGTCAGCTTCGACGCTGGTGAAGCCGTGGTCGAGGGCGTCGTGCAACGGTCGAGGGTGGCGGTAGTCGTTGTGGGCATGACCGCGGATTAACGGGGGCGGGTCTCGCCGTTCC